>NZ_JAVRBQ020000191.1:0-25041 GCF_034531215.2 Nostoc sp. ChiSLP03a | reverse complement strand
TATAGGACTCATATTTGATTTTTGAAATACACGTAGGTGCGTTATGCCTCTGGCACCATCCTATGGTTTTGGTGCGTTACGCTACGCGATAACACAACGCCAGTTTGCTCAAGTCGGGAGACCATCATTTCCCAATTTATTGAAAAACAACACAGTACAGCAAATAAACTGTTGAATTTTAATTAACGATATTAATATTCATTCCTGAAGTGGGAATCATATAGACAATTGCACTAACAAAAGCTGAGGTAATTTTCATAGTTAATTTATATTAACTTTAAGAAATTTTACTGAAGCATCCATCAGACTCCATATGATTTGGGGAACATCAAGATTTTTTAAGTGTAAATACTGAGAAAAAATCAGTTAGATTTTGGTAACTTAACTGTATTATTTCAGTGACTAACACTTAAAAGTTACTCAAAGGTAAGTGGCCAAATTTAGTCTTTACCTGTTATTGACTTATTATCCAGAGATATTCGGCAAACTCAGTACAAAAAAGTAAGTAATTTAACAATAAATTACGAATTCATGGAGATTTGCCTATTTGAAAATAACTCTGCTGTTAAGTTTATCCACAAATCTGATTGAAAGTCTTGTATTTGATGCTACAAAAAACCGTTAACTCATATTTTGATGGAAATTGTGGCAAAGCTGATGTCCAAATTTAGCTTATACGTATTAAATTTAGCTTAAGAAAAAGCAAAATGAGTACAACCCCTATAGATAGCTACCGATTGATTCAGAAACTGCATCCGCTATCTCTATTAGCACAACTAACTAGTCGTCATGCTACAGGTTGCCTACGGGTATTTACTGGAACTGTTTCTTGGTCAATTAATTTAGAGGAAGGTAAACTGACTTACGCTTCCTATTCAGACAAACTGTTTGAGCGACTCGATAATCATTTGCGGCGTTTGAGTCAAAAGATTCCTACCCTCAACAGCGCCACTCGCGTGCAGATGCGGCTGATGTTTGAACCACAGAGTGAAAATCAGTCGATGCCATATGCAGATTATCAAGCTATTTGCTGGTTGGTTAACCAAGAATATATTAACCTTACGCAAGCAGCAACCCTAATAAACGAATTGGCAAAAGAAGTGCTGGAGTCATTTCTGGTTGTCAAAGAAGGCAGTTATGAATTTTATCCTGAAAGTTCTTGGGATGAACTGCCAAAGTTCTGTCATTTGGACTTGCGGTTACTAGTCGAACACTGTCAAAAGCAGTTACGAAATCGAACAAATATCCAGTCACCAGTTCATTCTGGTGGGGTTTCTCAAGTTTTGCCTACAACTAAGCTACCTCAAAATCAGTCATTTTCCCAAAATGGGCAACAATTGCCCAGACAAAATAATTTTGAGCCTCCTGAAAATAGAAATAACACAGTTACTCCGTCAGGTGGGAGAAAAAGTCTCTATACAATTGCCTGCATTGATGATAGTCAAACAGTGTTAAATTCTATCAAACTATTTTTGGGTGAAAATGCATTTTCAGTCGTAACAATCAACGATCCACTAAAGGCTTTGATGCAGATTCTCCGCAGCAAACCAGACCTAATTTTACTAGACGTTGAAATGCCAAATTTAGATGGATATGAGCTATGTTCTTTATTACGCAGGCATTCAGCATTTAAGAATATACCAATTATTATGGTGACTGGCAGAACAGGATTTATTGACAGAGCAAAAGCCAAAATGGTCAGAGCATCAGGGTATTTAACCAAACCTTTTACCCAATCAGAATTACTAAAAGTAGTATTTAAACACATTGATTAATTTAGTAAAATTGAGCCGTGAAAAATTTCAGCCAATTTTATTAAAACCAACTTATTTTTTAGGAGATTTAGGAGTGAGTCTTACCTTGGTTGGCACAATTCTGATTGTAGAAGATTCCCCCAGCGAATTAGAACTAATGAGCCATTATCTCAAAGAAAGTGGTTACAACGTCATTAAAGCTACTGGTGCTAAAGAAGCTCTAGAAAAAGCTTTATTACAAAAACCAGATGCGATTGTTACTGATGTAGTCATGCCAGGAATGAGTGGATTTGAGTTATGTCGCTCTTTGAAAAAAAATCCGGCAACTCAAAAAGTACCGATAGTCATTTGCAGTTCTAAAAATCTAGAGATCGATCGACTCTGGGCCATGAAACAAGGTGCTGATGTCTATGTGACTAAGCCATATACACGCGAGCAACTATTACGTGCTATTAAATCAGTGGTGTTTTAAATCAATGAATCATTCTCAAATTGTATTTGCCGAAAAACCAACACAAAATAACTTAGTAGATAGTTATCTCAAGTTTCAGCTAAATCAACAGACTACTGCTGTTTTATCAATGAAGCACGCGCAAGAAGCGGTGGTTTTGCCCATTGAAGCTGTAACTTCCATGCCAAACATGCCTGCTTGCATTCTAGGATTAATGAATTGGCGGAGTCGGATAATTTGGGCAGTTGACCTGCCAAGAATGCTTAATTTAGAAGCACTAGACCATAAACTATGGCAATACAATGCGATAGTTATCAAAGTAGAATCACTGATTTTAGGCTTAGTTGTACAAGAAATAAAAGGTACAACTAAATTCATGCCTGATGACATTCGTTCTCCTATTGGACAAGTGACATCGAGTTTAGTTCCTTATTTACGTGGGTGTGTTGTGCAACAAGAAGAAACCTTGCTGGTATTAGATGCACAAGCTATTGTAGATTCTTCTATTCTCCGCAGTGATTAGGTACTACTAAATAGAGTTTTAGTTTTCTCATTACCTATTCAGGAGAATTCCAGTATGTTTAATAAAACTGACATGGCTAAGAGTAGTGATGCTCAAAATCGAGCAGCGTTCATTTCATCTCAAAAAGTTACTGATGGTCTAGTACAGCTGCCAACTAAATCTAATACTGTAACTGCTAAAAATTTCCCTTGGAATGACGCAGTTACTTATTTCAAGCGGCTGAGCTTGGGGACAAAAGCTACAATTTTTGCGATCGCTATTGGTACTATACCAACATTGGCAATCGGTGCGATCGCTTATAGCTTTACCCATAAATCAATTACTAAGCAAATTATCCAATCTCAAGAAGCGGCAACCATTGATTTATCCAACACAGTCAATCGCTTTATGTTGGGAAAATATAGAGATATTCAGGTACTCTCAAATCTGCCATTCCTGACCAATCCCCAAATTACGAACAATCAAGAAAAACAAGCAATACTAGATAATCTTGTTAAGGCTGACAAAGCCTATAACAGCATTGCGGTCTTCGATATTGAAGGTAACTCGATTGTCCAATCTACTGGTGAACCTCTGGAAAATCAAAAAGACCGCAACTATTTTCAAGATATTCTCCAACAAAATGCAGTTGTGATTAGCAAGCCAGAAAAATCACTAAATACCAATATAGTGAGCATTATCATAGCTGCACCAGTTAAAGATATCAACACCGGCCAAACCATTGCAGTAGTACGTGCAAATATGCCCGTAACAGCTTTAGGAGAGGTCATTCAAAACTATACAGGCAATGGAAAACAATACCATTTGCTCGATGACTCTGGGAAAGTTTTTCTGACTCCCCAAAAAGAATTCATGGGGAAAGACGCGAAAGCCGAGTATCCTGGTTTAGCTCAACTATTAGCAGCCCAAAAAGTTAATACTTACACAACAGTTCAGAAAGTTCAGCAACAGCAAGAACTTGTTAGTTACGTACCATCGAGAAAACTAGAAGGCTTACCAAGTTTAAACTGGCAAGTACTTCTATCCACAGATACAGCAATCGCCTTTAAGCCTCAAAGACAATTGCTGTGGACAATAGCAATCCCCACAGTACTAATAGCATTGATTGTGGCCGCGATCGCAGCTTGGATAGCCAAGCGCGCCACACAGCCAATTTTAAATGCAACTGCGGCATTGGCAAAACTCGGCCAAGGTCAACTCAATACCCGTTTAGAGACGCAAAGAGAAGATGAGTTAGGCGTATTGAGTGCAAATATTAATCAAATAGCCGCGCAATTGCAGGTTTTGACCATAGAACAAGCAGAAATAGCACAAACCAAGACTACACCAGCTTCCAAAGAAGAACTAGAACAAACAGAAGCACTGCAACAACAACTTTTAGAACTGCTCAACAACGTAGAAGGTGCAGCCAGAGGCGATTTGACAGTGCGTGCAGACGTAACCACGGGGGAAATTGGTACTGTTGCTGACTTTTTTAACTCTATCGTCGAAAGTCTGCGAGATATTGTCACCCAAGTCAAACAAGCTGCTACCCAAGTAAATGGCGCAATTGGTTCCAATGAAGGAGCCATTCGCCAACTAGCAGAAGAAGCACTCAAACAAGCTGCCGAAATCAATCGCACCCTGGATGCTGTTGACCAAATGACGCATTCCATGCAAGCCGTCGCCGCCAGTGCCCAACAAGCAGCAATTGTTGCTAACCATGCTGCTGACAACGCTACCAAGAGCGGTCAAGCCATGGATTTGACTGTATACAACATCCTTTCTTTACGAGAAACCGTTGGTGACACTGCCAAGAAAGTCAAACGTCTGGGAGAATCTAGCCAACAAATTTCTCGCGTGGTGTCCTTGATTAATCAAATCGCCATGCAAACCAACTTACTCGCCATTAACGCCAGCATTGAAGCAGCACGAGCTGGTGAAGAAGGGCAAGGTTTTGCAGTGGTTGCGGAAGAAGTCGGCGAACTAGCAGTCCGGAGTGCCGCAGCAACCCAAGAAATAGAAGAAATTGTGGAGAACATCCAACGGGAAACCAGCGAAGTGGTGCAGGCAATGGAAATAGGAACCACCCAAGTGGTGGAAGGCACCCGCATTGTCGAAGAGGCTAAGCAAAGTCTGAGTCAGATTTTGGATGTATCGCGTCAAATTGACTCCTTAGTACAGTCGATTTCCACTGCAACTACATCTCAGGTAGAAACATCAAAAACTGTCAGCCAATTGATGAAAGATATTGCTGCCGTTTCACAACGCACCAGCGATTCTTCACGCCATGTTTCTGAATCTTTGCAACAAACTGTCGAGATTTCCCACCAATTGCAAGAAACTGTTGAGACTTTCAAGGTTAGTTGATTGATGACGACTGTACAGACGCGATTAATCGCGTCTCTATTAATGACAACTGACGAATAACAAAAACCATGTCACAGGATAAAGAACTAGAAATCCAGATGCAGTTTCTGGAAGAAGCAACAGATTATCTGAATACCTTGGAAGGGGTATTGCTGGAATTTGATAGTAACCGCATCGATTTAGAGAAAATCAACGCTGCACTCCGAGCCGCTCATTCTATTAAGGGTGGTGCGGCGATGATGGGATATCGCTCGCTAAGCGATTTAGCTCATCGATTGGAAGATTCGTTTAAAGTCTTAAAAACCCGTAAAAATTCTCTAGAAATTGACACGCAGTTGCAAAGTTTACTGCTCTCTGGAGTTGACTGGTTGCGGCAGATAGTACGGTTACTCTCAGAAAAAAATTCCATAGAAGAGCAGTGGTTGGCAAGTTTTTGTTACCCAGTTTTTGACGAACTGCGCGATCGCCTGGGCGAACCCACCCCTGAAGATGCTACAACTATGCTATCGCCGGAAGATGGGCAAGACATTATTCCTTTGCTGTTTGAAACAGAAGTCGAAGGATGTTTGCAACGCCTAGAATCTGTGTTGGCAGATAGGGAACAACCATGCTTGCAAGAAGAAGTTGCCATCATGGCAGCTGAATTGGGCGGTTTGGGTGAAATGCTGCAATTGTCAGCTTTTACTCAACTTTGTGAATCAATCAAGCAGCACATAGAAGCCCCAGAACCCGAACGCGTTCCTGTAATTGCTCAGTTAGCATTACAAGCATGGCGGCGATCGCAAGCTTTAGTATTGACCAATCAACGTGATAGTCTACCTACAGATATCGATCTGGCTAGTTATATACCACCCGAACCATCGGCAAAACCGGAAGTAATCGCACATCTGGTTACAGATGCAGCCGATACAGAAGCTGAAATAATTGCCGTCAATTTTATATCCGACGATGTAGTGGCTGATGAGATGGATACTGTCACTATTCCAGAGGCAAACACGGTATTAGCTAGAGAAATTACCACCACAGATTATAAATTTGTCGAATCTAGAGAACCAGTTACAGTAGGCAAAGACCGAGAAACGCACGAAAACACAGTCCGCGTTCCCAGCAAACAACTCGAGCAAATTAACGACTTATTTGGAGAACTTATTGTCCAGCGGAATGGACTGAACTCCCAGTTAGAAAAATTACGCAAACTCGTGCGGCATTTGAGTCAGCGAGTGCAACTTCTCGACCGCGAAAATCAGGAATTACGTACAGCATACGACAAAATAACTACGCAAAATGTCATCTCTTCTGGTGTGCTGCTGGCTGAGAATGTAGAACATCATGATGATATTCAGCAAGCACAAGCTATAGCCAGATTTGATGCCTTAGAAATGGATCGCTATAACGAATTAAACTTGCGATCGCAAGAAGTTATGGAAACCATTGTTCAGGTACAAGAAGTTTCTACTGATATTCAATTAAGCGTTGATGATACAGATCAAATTGCTCGCAAACTCAGCAAAACATCCAAACAACTACAGACAAAGCTTACCCACGTGCGGATGCGCCCATTATCCGATCTAGTCGAGCGTTTTCCTAGAGCTTTGCGCGATTTAAATGTAGAGTATGGCAAAAATGTACAATTGAAAATTGAAGGTGGCAATACCCTTATTGAACGCAGCATTTTAGAAGCTTTGAACGATCCTTTAATGCACCTGTTAAGGAATGCCTTCGATCATGGTATTGAAGACCCTGCCACCCGCCAAACCTTGGGTAAACCAGAACAAGGATTAATTGAAATTACAGCAAGTCACCGCGGCAATCGCACAATTATTACGATGCGTGATGATGGTCAGGGCATTTCTTTAGAGAAAATTCGCTCTCGCGCCCTAGCTATGAGATTAGATGCCGCTTTAATTGATAATGCTAGTGATGAAGAACTGTTATCACTAATTTTTGAACCAGGATTTAGCACCTCCGACCAAGTTACAGCATTGTCTGGTCGCGGTGTCGGTATGGATGTGGTTCGTAATAACCTCAAATTGGTTCGAGGAGATATTAAAGTTGATACTGAACCGGGAGTTGGCACTGCCTTTACACTGTCGGTACCGTTTACTCTTTCCGTGGCACGAGTCCTGCTGGTAGAAAGCAATAGAATGCTATTGGCATTCCCTACGGATGTCGTTTCCGAAATATTTTTACTCCAAAACGAGCGAATTTTCCCAATGGCAGGTAGCGAAGTCCTGAATTGGCAAGGAACCATGCTGCCACTGATTCGCCTTAGCCGATACTTTGAGTTTAATTGCCCACGTTACGATAGCCCAGAACTAGAAACTCCCCCAGCGATTAATGCTAGCAGCGTCTTAGTAGTCAAAGGCAATAATCAGCCAGTAGCAATACAAGTAGACCGTTGCTGGGGCGAACAGGAAGTTGCGATTCGCCAAGTCGAAGGAAATATACCTTTACCTGAAGGCTTTAGTAACTGCACAATTCTTGGTGATGGTCGCGTAGTGGCATTAGTTAATACCAATGAATTGCTGTATTGGATTGCGACTAATCAGCAGACTCCTAGAAATAACCAATTACCATCAGCAAGATTGAAAACACCGTTTCTGTTTTTTGATGCTGAGAAACTAGCAAAAACTCCTGTTAAACAGAAAGGGACAATTTTGATTATTGATGACTCAATTAATGTGCGTCGCTTCTTAGCTTTAACTCTTGAGAAAGGAGGGTATCAAGTAGAACAAGCTAAAGATGGTCAAGATGCTTTAGAAAAACTTGAAAGTGGCTTGAAAGTCCAAGCGGTGATTTGCGATATTGAAATGCCTCGCCTTGATGGTTATGGCTTCTTAGGTCGTCTGAACTCAAATGTCAGCCTAAAAAATATACCAGTTGCCATGCTCACTTCTCGTAGTAGCAATAAACATCGACAACTAGCAATTCAATTAGGTGCAAGAGCTTATTTCTCTAAACCTTACAACGAGCAAGAATTACTCCGCACATTGGAGGAAATAATTTGTAGTAATGTAGCAGAAACAGCAATGTCTAATTGAGTTGAAAAACTTGGTAATGGGAATGGGCAATGAAAATTCAGAATTTTGAATGCTGTCACATTTCCCATCCAATTCTCAAGTCGGAAATAGTAAAGTTATCAATTTTTTTCAGAGTCGCTTTCTCAATATATAGCAAATTTTAGATAAGCTTACTAGAGAGCGATCGCTTGATTAATTTGCCCATTATATTGATATGCTTTTATTAGCCATTTGTCTACTTTTAAATATTCTTTTGTAGCCGGAGAAGCACTGAAAAAATTTTTAATGCTTGAATTGCTTCTTTGTGGCATTTTTTAGTAAGGGCTTGATATCCAGTATTTGTAAGCTCAGCCGCTTGTGCGGGAGTAAGTGAGGTTTTAAAGTTTTTATTGTCTACAAATTATATTTGGCAAAACCCATTACTAGCAAGCAAATGCCGTCTGTTTTGCTGCTAGTGTTAGGAAAAACGTAACTTTTGCTACATTTTTCTTAAGTTGGTTATTATATGTTTTTACCAATAAAGTTGGTGTTAAACTCATTTGAGTTATTAATAACTAGCTTACTGAGTCTGGCTTGAGATTAATCAAAAGCCTGAATCGTTATACCTCCATGCACCTTTCGCAGATAAATCAGGCAGATGGGTTACTCCAACCCGTCTGCTAATTTTCTTTAAAATTTAACAGGTGTAAATAGCAATGGCAGAACAATCTGATTTTTTATCCGATCTATCTGATTTCTTATATCCACAAAGTTGTTATTACGGTCAATTCAAGCCAGAGTACTTAGTTTTTAACGCAAATCTACAAGAATTTGCTCAAAGGGTGAGCTACATTAGTAACCTGCAAAGCAATGGTAAGCTTTCTCCTCAAGAGGCGTACAACCAAATTAAAAGCCTCTGGAAACAATTGAAACGTGCTAAAAAAGAACTCAAAATCACCTCTTCTACTTGAGTGAATTCTGTATAGCAAACAAGAGTAAATATGAAAGCTAGCTTTTAAAAGCTGATATTTTCTTCAATAGAATCCAAGCGTTTGCGCTGTCTTAACCACTCTTTACAAACTTCTTGGGTAAGTTGTATTTCTTCGTCAGTTAAAAGCTCATCTGGTTTTTCAGATGCTAGAATCTCTGCGGCTCTGGCAGCTTTGCGGTAATTTATACCGTATTTAACTAGCTGCGTGTGCAATAATTTATTTTTGTCTTGACGAAAACTCATTTTTATGCAAATTGAGTATTTTTCAAACTTCTTCTCTAGTTTTCACAAATCATAGAATCAGTACTTCTTACCTAAGATAGATAAGTCAGTAACTTAATATTTTGCTTAGATTTATTTGGAACGGTTACAGTTCACAATAGTTGGTACTATTGCAAGGTTGTCAATACATCACATGTCAGATTTTTCGCAAGATTAACCCAGCAATCATCAAGCCTCAACCGACTTGCCAGATAAAGCGTAGGGGTAGAAAAGTTGCGGTTCTGTGAGTATTTAAAACCTTTACGCCCAGTCTCTAGGTTTACCTCAGTATTACAGTGGTATGCTGGTGAATAATTTGACTTTTATCTTCTAGTGAACAGTGATATTCCCGTAAAAATCCTGTTTTTAGCTGCCGATCCTAGTGATGATTCTCGGCGGCGTTTGGGACAGGAGTTGCGAGATATCAAACAAAGGCTGCAATTAGCAAAACAGCGAGGAAATCACCAGCTAGAACAGCGAGAGTCTGTGCGTGTAGAGGATATCACTCAAGCAATATTTGATGTTAATCCCCAGATCGTACATTTTTCTGGGCATGGTAAAAGTACAGGCGAGCTTTGCTTTGAAAATAAAGTGGGTCAAATTCAGGCAATAGAACCTGAAGCTTTGGCAGCAATGTTTGCATTATTCACACAAGTTAATTGTGTGGTGCTGAATGCCTGTTATTCTGAGGTTCAGGCAAAGGCGATCGCTGAACATATCCCCTTCGTAATTGGGATGAATGATACTATTGGCGATGCAGCTGCGATCGCATTTGCTGTCGGTTTTTACAAAGCATTAGCGGCAAAGCGTTCCATCGAAGAGGCTTTTAAGTTTGGCTGTGTGGAAATTCAACTCCAGGGTATTCCAGAGCATCTCACACCAGTGATTTATGTAAAAAAGAATTTAATTCCTGATGGAACGCTGAATCTTACTGTCACCGAGAATTTAATTACCAATCCTTTCATTCCTCAACAAGGGAGAGTAGAAGACCCGCAATTATTTTTTGGACGAGAACGGGAAATTGGGCGGATATTTGAGGTACTGAATAGTGGCAGTAGTGTGGCTTTAATTGGCGAAGAGGGTATTGGAAAATCTTCTGTATTATGGGCTATTTGTCAACAGGCAGAAACTCACCTCAAACGTCAGCAAGTTTTCCTAGACTTGAATTGGCTTCATGATGAAAATGAATTCTATGGTGCTTTGTGCTACGAGGTAGGTATCTCAGAAAGTAAGGGTTATATGCTAACTCGCAATTTACGAGATAAAAGAGTGCTGTTGGCTATAGATAACGTGGGAAAGCTTACTTGGAGTGGGTTTACTCGCCAAGTACGAGATCAATTACGCGGTTTAGCTGAGGGGCGTGATGCTTCTCTGCGGTTGATTTTAGCTGCCAGCGAACCTTTAGACAAGCTATTTAACGACAGTCAGGATAACGGCAAAACATCACCACTAGCAGGTATTTGCCAAGAGGAAAATGTAAAAGCTTGGGACGAAACCCGCGTCCGTGCTTTTATTGCCAGCCGTCTGGCTATGACTTCTGTGAGGTTTACAGAGCGAGAAATTATCCAACTGATCCAAGAAAGTGGGGGACATCCTCAGAAACTAATGCGACTTTGCGATCGCACTTACCTTCGTTACATGGAGGGTGTGTAATGAAATACACAGTTTTGACCTCTCCCCCAACCCCTCTCCTGCGAGGAGAGGGGAGCAAGATTACTCCCCCTTCCCTTACAGGGAAGGGGGCTGGGGGGTTAGGTTCTTCACAAGTGAAGATGGAAGCCGAATAAATGAGCCAACAGCCCTCTGTACCTCGCCTAGACTTAACGCCCAAATTGAAGCGCCCCCTCTCGCTATGGAACCCCTTAGATTATTTGCGCCTGTTGTACTGGGTGTTTTTCTTTCCCCAAGCTTTGCGGTGGTATGTAGATAGATTTGGAGGTTGGTATATTCCTGAAGAAGAAATGAATTGGCAGAAGGTATGGGAGTGGCTGCGTCAAAATCCTATCCAGCGTCAGCTACTTTTTCAAGGATTGATAGTAAAAGTAGCTACACTTTTGAATTTAAGCCTAATTTTACAAACAGTAAATGTTCCTTTTGACTGGTTCGGCGTGGTGTTTGGTGTGGGAGTTGGTCTGGCGGTTGGATTGGGGGTTAACGTGGCAGTTGGCGTGGCGGTTGGTGTGGCATTTGGCGTAGTAGTTAACGTGGTGGGTGGTGTGGTGTTTGGCTTGGGAGGTCTGACAGGTGGCATTACGGCTAGCGTGGCGGCTGGCGTGGGAGGCTTGACGAGTGGTGTGGCGTTTGGCGTGGCGGTTAACGTGGCGTTTGGTGTGTTCGGAGGCTTAGCATTTGAGGTGTTCGGAGGCGTGGCGTTTGGAGTGGCATTTGGCGTGTATGTGGGCGTGGCATTTGGCGTGTTCGGAGGCGTGGCGTTAGAAGCAACGGTTGGACTGGCAAAGGGCACAGTGGTTGGTGTAGTGGTTGGTGTAGGGGTTGGTGTGGTCGGAAGTTTAGCAGTGCTGCGTCCAGACATGTGGCTGATTGGCTCACTCTTAAACTTGCGAATCGTTCAAAACGGTAGTCGCTTCTTTCCTCGCATAACTCCCCTGCCTCTGCCTTATCTTGATCTTCGCTTACAAAATTGGCTGCAACAGAATTGGGAAATCGGTTTACATAATACTAATCAATTTCTGGCATATACTCTGCAATTTATTCCTGTTGTACAAGCAGTTAATCGGGTACTAGCTACAACTTCTTCAGACCAAATTATTTGGCGTATCTCTCGGCTAGCCGAAGCTCCCTTTGATTGGAAGCTAATCCTTTTTGCCTCAGTTCCTCTGGATGAATATCTAAAATTAGAATTAATAGAAGCTTTTTTCATCTTTCCTTACTCTTGGCAGTATAGGTTGCGTGCTAGTTTACTACTAGATACCCGCTTGGATACTCCTGCTCGTGCTACTGCTGCTGGTTTCTGGTATCTGCATGAAAAACAACCAGCAAAAGCAATGGAAGCTTTTATTGTAGTGCGTTCTCTGCTTTACGGTGAGGAAATGTATATCCTCGCCCAAACTCTAGCAACTTTCTACAAAGCTAAACAATTAGCTGCTGTCGCTACTCTGGAAGTGCCTGCTTTTCCACAGGAACCTTTTTTACGTCCCAATGTTTGGAATGCTCTTATTAGTCTGCGTCAAGTTGTAGAAGATGTCCAGCTATTAGAGCGCAGCTTGTCTGGTATAGCTAAGTCTTTGGCTTTTAGTCATTCTTTGGGCAAACTCACAAATATACTAAACACAGCCGACACCTTGCCACAAGCTGAGCGAGGGCTAATTATAGATATTGCTCAAACTTGGAAAGACTGTCTTTTACAAATTGCTGGTGAGATAGGAGAAATTTCCATCACTCAGCCTGTAACTAATCCTTATGTAATCGGTGACCCCGTTCAAGATACTCTCTTCGTCGGTAGGGAAGATGTAATCGCTCAGTTAAAAGAACTTTGGGTAAATAGTCATCAACTACAGTCTGTAGTTCTCTACGGTCATAGGCGCATGGGCAAGACTTCTATTTTGCTCAATGCTGCTCAATGTTTGGAGTCAGGAATACAGTTAGCCTATGTCAACCTCTTGCGTTTGGGAGATAGCCCGCAAGGCGTAGGAGAGGTGTTAATAGCGATTAGTGATGAAATTTCGCAAGTTGTCAAACTTCCACCCCCAACTGATGCTGATTTACTTAACCTCCCATACCGGAATTTTGAACGCTATTTAAAACAAATAACAACACAACTCAAAGATGGGTTAATTATCGCCTTAGACGAGTTTGAGAAAATTGAAGATTTAATTGATGCGGGAAAAATCCCTCAAGACTTTATGGGTTATTTGCGGGGATTGGTGCAAATGAGTCCTAAAGTTGCTTTTGCCTTGGCTGGCTTGCATACCTTGGAAGAAATGACAGCAGATTACTTTCAGCCTTTCTTTGCCAGTGTTATCCCCATCCATGTAGGGTTTATGCGACGTGCAGCTACCCGCCAAATTTTGGCTAACCCAGGTGAAGACTTTCCCCTCGACTGCACCCCGGAAGCTTTAGATGAAATTTATGTGCTGACGCATGGTCAACCATATTTAGTCCAGCTAGTAGGATTCCAGCTAGTGCGCCGCTACAATGACTTTGTTTTTGAGCAAGGACATTCCCGCGATCCAGTTTTCACGGTAGAAGATGTGGAAGCTGTAATTAACGATCCTGAGTTTTTTAAACGGGGAAGCTACTACTTTGATGGGGTTTGGGGTCAGGCGGCGCGGGGTGCGGGTGGCCAGCAGGCGATACTACAGGTACTTGCACCTTACCCAGAGGGTTTAAATCTGGATGCTTTAGCTCATTCTACAGGTCTGGGTAGAGAGAATATACAGTCAGCGCTACATGCTTTAATGCGTCATGATGTGGTTGAGGAAATTGAAGGAAATTATCGAATTATAGTAGAACTATTTCGCCGCTGGATTTTACGAGAATAAGTAGTCGGACAGAATTAATTGCACAATGTCATTGCGAATGGAGCGAAGCGTAATGTAGACGCTTCTGCGGCTTCCCGCAGGGTAGCAATCGCATAGGTCTTGTGATTGCTTCGCTCCACTTCGTTACACTCGCAATGACTGTAAATATTCAGGACTTACGCACTCAGATCCCCCAACCCCCTTAAAAAGGGGGCTTTAGAAGTTCCCCCCTTTTTAAGGGGGGCTAGGGGGGATCTAGGTTTCAGGCTTCAGTGCGTAAGTCCTATAAATGAGATTGTGAAAACTTTTGTTATGGTTCTCCTCGATCATTTGTTATTACAAATGACAAATGACAAATGACAAATGACTAATAACTGAACTTGATATGAGATAATTAACCCAAATTATTAAATATTGAAAAATGTCATTGACTATATCTTCTACACCTCAAGGTTTTAGTGCATTCATCACGAATTTAGGAATACGAGATACAACTGATGATTTTGTATTGATGAAATCATCAGTTCCTTGTGTTGCAGATGGAGTTTTCACTCAAAGTCTTTTTGCCGGGCCAAGTGTTACTATTAGCCGCGAGAATTTAAAAGATTCACAAGCACAAGCAATTGTCGTTATATCTAAGAATGCAAATGTAGCTAATGGTTCGGTTGGCATCGCTGATGCTCAAGAAGTTCTACAATTAGTTGCAACTGAAACTGGAATTGCTGCACATAATATCGCGATCGCTTCTACAGGTGTAATTGGCAGACGTTACCCCATTGAAAAAATCCGGGCTGGTTTATTAGGATTGGGCAAAAAATTGACTGATGCTGATTTTCATGCCGCCGCTCGTGGTATTATGACCACCGATACAGTAGCGAAACTAGCTACACGACAAATAGGAAATGCCAAGCTAGTAGGAATTGCCAAAGGTGTTGGCATGATTGAGCCGAATATGGCTACTCTCCTAACTTTCTTTTTTACTGACGCGGCAATTTCTGCAAATAGCCTTCGTTCTATTTTTCGCTCTACTATAGATAAAACTTTTAATTGCTTGAGTGTAGACACTGATACTTCTACTAGTGACTCTGCTGTAATTCTTGCTAATGGAATAGCGGGTGAAGTTTCAGAACCAGATTTTGCTAAGGCATTGCAAGAAGTTGCACAAGAATTAGTGCTGAAAATTGCACGAGATGCAGAAGGTGCTACTAAAATAATTGAGGTAACTGTAGATTCAGCGATTAACTATACACAAGCTAAAACAGTAGCGAAAGCAATTGTAAATTCACCATTAGTAAAAACTGCTGTTTATGGAGCAGATCCGAATTGGGGAAGAGTTGCTATGGCTATAGGCAAATGTGAAAACGAACAGCAGATAAATCAAGATAAAGTTGTTATTAGTTTTGATAATGTAAAAGTTTATCCTAGTAGCTTAACTGAGGAAAATCTAGAACAGTTACGGCAAATTATGTCTCAAGATAAAGTAGATATTCATGTTAGCCTTAATATTGGCGATGCCTCTGCAACTGTATGGGGTTGCGATCTTTCAGAGGGTTATATAGAAATTAATGGTAAATACTCAACTTGATTAGACTTCTTGCACAAATGCAAAATTTGCCCTCATCCCCTAACCCCTTCTCCCAAAATTGGGAGAAGGGGAGCGAATTTCAAAGTCACTCTGTCAAACTTGAGTGAGGACTTTTGATTCATTAGACCTCTGTAAAGGTTAAGTTAACTTTCTGGCTCGAATTTTGTCAAAGATTGTACCTTCATCAAAGAATTTTGCCTGAATCTCGTCCCATCCTCCTAAATCTTCAGCTTTGAAGATAGTTTTAATTTGGGGAAAATTGGCTTCTGTTTCTTTGGCGATCGCCAGGTTAACGGGACGAAATCCCAATTTGGCAAACTCTCGTTGCGAATCTGGGGTGTAGAGAAATTTGATAAATGCTTCTGCAACAGAGCGAGTACCGTGTTTATCGACATTTTTATCGACAACCGCTACAGGATTATCGATAGAGATATTAATATCAGGTACAATATATGGCAGCTTTTCACCATTTTTTGCCGCTACAATCATCTCTTTTTCATAGTTGAGAAGAACATCACCTTGACCATCTTTGAAGAACAGTTCGCTGGCATTTCGAGCAGTTTTGGGTAACACAGGTGCATTATTATAGACTTTAGAAATGAAGTCTATTGCTTGATTTTCGTTTTTGCCAGTATCGATCGCCGAACTCCAGAGATTAAGAAAACTCCAACGAGCCGCACCAGAGGTTTTGGGATTAGCTGTAATTATCTTGACGCCATCTTTTGCCAAATCTGCCCAAGTTTTGATATTTTTGGGATTACCTTCACGAATAGCGATCGCATCTACAGATTTGGTAACAATTGCATTATTAGGCGCTTCTTTTTCCCAATCTGGTTGAATAAAACCCGCTTCAACAAGTTTATTAATGTCAAGGGGAAGTGACAAATGTACCACATCAGCTTCTTTGCCTTCAATCACTGCTGCAAGAGTTTGGGAAGCTGACGCATCATAGCTTTGATTGAAAGTGATATTTTGGTTGTGTTCTTTCTTCCATTGTTTGATAAACTTGGGAATTATCTGCTCGTATGCTGCACTAGTAACTGAGTAGGAAACAAAGGTTAGGGTTATATTAGGTTGAGAAGCTGCGCTAGCATTACTAGTGTAATTGACATTACGTAAAGAGCAAGCAGCTAACAGGATACTCAAACTAATTCCAGCCAAAAATAGAGAGATAATGCTCCACGAAGAATGTCTATAAAACCAATTTTGTATTGGTTGTATGTACCACTGTTTTATGAACTGCAAAGGTTTAACAATACAAGTGGAAAATAATTGAATTAAATATCTCCTGAGTTGAGGAGTAGGTTGCCACTGGTTCATCAAATTTTTCCTTTAATCTGTAGTATTTTAAACGAGATACTGTATGTAAAAAATTATTATAAAACGTGGTTAAAGAAAAATATTTTTTAGAAACCTAATATTAATAATAAATATTGGAATGTTCATCAGAAACATTGCAATATTCATGGCAAACATTGCGACATTCATGGCAAACATTGCGACATTCTTGACAAACATTGCAACATAACTAATTAGGCGGACATGATATTACAGCTATTTTCAGCTAAATAGACCACGCGGTAGGGGCGCAAGCCCTTATGCCCCTACAACAGCTGTGGTTCAAATAGATGATTTCTGCTGTAATTACAAACCGATTCGCTCACAACAACTTATCTGGTGTAATTGGCAGATCGCGAATCCGCTTACCTGTGGCATGATAAACTGCATTAGAGATGGCAGCGGCTACCCCAACAATCGGAAGTTCGCCCAGGCTTTTAGTTCCTAGTGCATTCACATAAGGATCGCGTTCGTCAATAAATTGCACTTCCATATTGGGGATATCTGCATGAACGGGAATTAGGTAATCGGAAAGGTTAGCACCAACTATTCTGCCCTGATTAGGATCTATTACAGTTTTCTCCATCAGCGCCATACCAATTCCCCAGGTAATTCCGCCGATAACTTGACTGCGTGCTGTCTTGAAGTTGAGAATTCGCCCAGCATCATAAACGCCTACGCAACGTCTAACTTTGATTTCTCCTAACAATTCATCAACTGCAACTTCGACAAATATCGCCCCAAATGAGTGTTTGGCATATTGTTGGCTGTCTGGATTGAGTGAGGATTCCTCTGTAACTTCTAAACTTTCTAATCCGTGACGGTGCAGAATATCAGTGTAGCTGTCTCGCTTTGATGGGTCTTGTTTTGAAAATATTTGCCCTGAGTCAACGGCAATATCTTCTGCTTGCAAGCCGTAAAGCAAAGAACTTGCATCTGCGATCGCCATTTTAATTATCTTATCCCGTGCAGCGATCGCAGTTTGATGCACCGCCTGCGAAACACTCGCAACTGTAACTGAGTTCCCTGTAATCGGGGCCTTGGGAAGATTAGTATCACCTAATTCAAACTGCACTGGTAATCCCAATACTTCAGCAGCTACCTGCGTCATCACTGTATAAGTACCTGTACCGATATCTTGAGTACCGCTTTGTACTTTCACTTCTCCAGTGGCAAAAATTTCTACCTTGACTGATGCAGTTCTAGCATTGGTGGGAAATGTCGCACTTGCCATTCCCCAACCAATCAGGAAATAATTGTCTCGCATGGAACGGGGAATTGGATTGCGTTGTGACCAACCAAAAATTTCTGCCCCTTTTTGATAACATTCTTTCAGGGATTTACTTGACCAAGGTAATCCTTTGTGCGGATCGATATCTGCATGATTTCTTAATCTTAGTTCAATTGGATCGATATTTAAGGTGTATGCCAATTCATCCATTGCCGATTCTAAGGCAAACATTCCCGGCGCTTCTCCTGGCCCCCGCATAAAGGTTGGTGTGCCGGCGTTGATCCGTCCCAAACGGTATTTAATTTCCAAATTGGCACAGGCGTACATCATGGTTGTTGCTGCACCCACTGGTTCGGCAAAGTCATCAAATACGGAAGTTAAAGATGTCCCAATTTGCTCAATGATAGTTAGTTTACCTTCTTTGGTTGCACCTAATGTTAGCTGCTGCTGAGTTTCAGAACGGTGGCCGCAAGCAGTGTACATTTGCGATCGCGTTAGCACTACTTTTACTGGGCGTTTTACTTGCCGAGCGGCGATCGCTGCTAAAATCGTATGCGATCGCAGTAGTGCTTTACAACCAAATCCACCGCCTAAATATTTGGAGATGACGCGGACATTTTCTTCGGGAATATTCAGAATAGATGCGATTTGGCTTTGGGTTGCAGAAACGCCTTGAGTGGTTTCATAGAGCGTCAAGTTATCTCCCTCCCAGATTGCGATCGTTGCAGAAGGCTCTAGGGGATTATGATGTTCTACTGGCGTAGTATAAACTTGCTCTACTAAGACATCTGCCTGGACTTTTCCCGATTCAACATCCCCTCTGGTGATTTTAGCTGGCATCATCCCAAAAAATATCGATTCGGGTTCAAACATCTCTGTATGTGCCATTGTCACTGTCGGAATGGCTTCTTCGTAGATAATTTTTATCTTACAGGCAGCAGTTTCGGCTTCTTCTAAAGTTTGGGCAATTACAACCCCCAGATGTTGACCATCGTAGTAGATATTATGGTCTTTTTCAGTTGACTGAGGTTGTGGAGGCCCAAAGAAAGGTATTTTTATCAGAGATGGGGTTTGTTGATAAGTAACCACATCTAGCACACCAGGAGAGACTGCGGCTGCGGATGTGTCTATTTGGATAACTTTACCGCTAGCGATCGCGCTTTGAAAAATCACTCCATAAGTTAAATTCTCGATTGGCACATCGGCTGTATAAGGTGCTTCTCCCGTTACTTTCAGCTTACCATCAACGCGATCGAGTGGTTTCCCAATAATTTTATTCATATCAATTAATTATTACTCCTCTTCCTTGTCCCCTGCTCCCCTGCTCCCCTGCTCCCCTGCTCCCCTGCTCCCCTGCTCCCCTGCTCCCCTGCTCCCCTTCTGTCACAACTGAAAGTGCGCGTACCAAAGCGCGTTTGACTAACTCAATTTTGAATTGATTATGCGTTTGCGGTTTTGCTTCTTTGACGGCGGTTGCGGCTGCGGCTGTAAAGATATCTTCGTTACTTTCTTTCCCTTTGAGAAATTCCTCAGCTTCCCTTGCACGCCAAGGTTTGGGTGCTACTCCTCCAAAAGCGATGCGTGCTGATTTTATCGTGTCTTGTTCTATATCTAAAGCAACAGCTACGGAAACGAGAGCAAATTCGTAAGCAGCTCGATCCCTTACTTTTAAATAATGGGACTTATATGCAAAATCGGGAACTTCAATCGCAACAATTAATTCTTCAGGCTGTAATAAAGTTTCTTTTGCTGGTGTCTCGCCTGGTAAGAGATAAAAATCATCAATTGAAATTCGCCGTGATGTTTCTATTCCTTGGATGCAAATCACTGCATCTAATGCCGTCAAAGCTACAGCTAAATCGGAAGGATGAACCGCAATGCAATGTTCGCTAGCTCCGAAAATGGAATGCATTCGATTGTTACCTGTAATTGCCGAACAACCTATACCGGGAGTGCGTTTATTACAAGGAAAAACCGGATCGCGAAAATAACCACAGCGGACTCGTTGCAGTAAATTCCCACCCACTGTTGCCATATTTCGCAGTTGCGGTGAAGCGCTTTGTAATAAAGCTTGGCTAATTACCGGATAACATTCCTGAATTTGGGGATGAAAAGCCACATCGCTCATTCGAGAAATCGCACCAATGCGGATTCCTTGAGGTTGAAATTCAATATTTGCTAAGGGCAAACTATTAATATCAATTAATACATTCGCTGTTTGGACTCCATCTTTCATTAATCCCAGTAAATCTGTGCCCCCAGCAATAAATACAGCAGTTTTCTCTTGCTCAACTATTGCGATCGCCACTTCTTCTGAGGTAACTTTAGCATAACTAAATGGCTGCATCTTGCTTTTCCTCTAGCACATCTCGAATCGCCGCAATAATATTTGGATATGCTCCACAACGGCAAAGGTTTCCACTCATGTTTTCTCGAATTTCTGCTTCAGATTTTGGTAATTCTTCTAATATCATCCCTACGGCTGAGATAATTTGACCTGATGTACAGTAGCCACATTGAAAAGCATCATGAGTAATAAAGGCTGTTTGCATAGGATGGAGTTTCCCATCTTGTGCTAATCCCTCAATTGTGGTAATTTCAGTACCGATGTGCATGATTGCCAAAGTCATACAAGAGTTAATACGCCGATTATTAACTAATACTGTACATGCACCACATTCACCGCGATCGCAAGCTTTTTTAGTACCCATCAAACCCAGCTTTTCTCGAAGTGCATCTAGTAATGTAACACGAGGTTCTATCTTCAAGGAGTAAGATGTCTTATTAACATTCAGCGATAATTCTACTTCCTCTGAAGCGAATATTTTCACTTCCTGGGTAAGTGAGTCTGAAGTTCTTGAAGCTAAGGAATTTTCTGCCATGTCTCATGTAGATAATAATTACATCATTTACTATACTAGCGATAAAAGTCTGCGGTTGTTCTAGCGTTACTTCCTGACATTTAGAATCCAAGGTAACGGCAATAACGGATGGCAAAAGGCATAAATAGCTAACCTCTCAAGCAATCACTTGTGGGTAATTTACAATCAGCGGCAATGAACTCACTTAAACCAATACATACAGAAGCTGCCTAAAATTTCATCCAAACTCTTTTTCACAATTTTTTTGAATATGAAAATAATACAGTAAGCTTAGTGAGCTTACAGGAAGTTTATGAAAATTAAAAGTCAAATTTAATGAATTTATCGCTTAAATCGACGTAATGGTATTTATTTACGTTTGTCGAATTAGGAAAAAATGCTGAAGCGTGCAGTTTTTGTTACTACCAGCAACCGCAAAATTGATGACAATCCATTAAAATACGAATTCAGGGTTGATTCTTAAGGAAGATTGACTAAAAAACTACTTAGGAGTCAAAGTAATAACTGTGGATCTAGCTAAAAGATAAAGTTGCCTTCAGACATGGAATAAGTGTATATATTCATGGGAATATTCGGCATTCTGACTTAATAATATGAACACAAACACTCAGAAATTATCCCAACCCATAGTAAAGAAAGTTGCTATTGTCGGTGCTGGCCCAGGCGGTTTAGCTGCTGCGATCGCACTGAGAAGCCAAGGGATAGAGGTGCAAGTATACGAAAAAGCCCAAGAATTTCGTCCGGCGGGAACTGGACTAGGGCTAGCTCCCAACGGCTTGAATTCTCTAGATGCGATCGCGCCGGGAATTGTCGAAACTCTCAAAAGTTCGGGATGCGAGGTTCACCACACGGTTTTAAAGAGTATTCAAGGAGAAACAATCCGAACTAACGCAACTAAATATTTAGAGCAATACGGACAACCGTTATTGACTGTTTGGTGGTATCGTCTACAACAAGTCTTAGCATCGAGATTGCCGTCTGATATCATTCACCTCAATCATCGCTGCATCGGCTTTGAGCAAGATGCAAACGGTGTAAAAATTCATTTTGATGGCAAAAAATCGGTAGATGCAGATTTGCTGATTGGGGCTGATGGCGTTAACTCTGCGATCAGAGAAACTTTATTTGGCGAGGGTAAGCCTAATTATATCGGTAGTATGTGTTGGCGTGCCGTCATTGAGTATCGCCACGAGCTATTTAATGACTATGACCTAGTTTTTGCCAAAGGCAATCAACAGTTTATGTACCTTTTGAATGTGGGCGGCGGCTATACCAGTTGGATTAGTCGGAAGTTCTCGCCTGAGTACTCGCTTTCGCACAGCGCTGATGAAGTGAAGTCTCGTATTCTCCATGAATTAGCTGACTGGGATAAATCCTTTCGGGAGGTGGTAGAAGCGACACCAGCCGAAGAAATTTGGGAAGGGCCGATTTGCGATCGCCCACCGTTAACTCAATGGAGTCAAGGCAGAGTCACTCTCTTAGGCGATGCCGCTCATCCAATGGCGCCTGCAATGGGACAAGGAGCCAATACCACTTTTGAAGATGCATACCAACTACGAGAGTGTTTTTCTGATTCAGCTAATCTGCAAGAAGCTCTGACTAGCTACGAACAGTGTCGCATCGAGCGGACAAAACCCATTCAAGCTCGTAGTGCCTTGGGTGAAATGCGGTACTACGACATTAACACCGTGGCATCTACTGGGCAGACGCAAGAGCGGCAAATGAGTATGAATGATGATTTTCACAAATGGGTGTATGACTTTAAGCCATCTGTAAAAAGTTAAATTATAGTGTGGTATTAGTAAAGTTCCTGCGATCGCAACTACTGCATAAACCTACAGCAAGCACTAATCTTATCGAGTAATTTGAGGCTAGCAGAAATAACTGTTTTTAGTCAAGCCCTCAAACACAATAAATTCGTTGAATAATTGAGAATTAGTCGCACAAAATCAATATAACTTAATCAAAGTGTTAATTTTTATGAAAAGCTAATAGCTATTCAATACAGTTAAGAATTAGGGATTACCAAGAAATAAATTATCCACTCTTATGGGGTGGACATCTTGTCATTGGTGTCAACTTAGCGTGAAAACCAGCCTAGAACCAGCTTTTAGATATTGTCTCGTTCCCCTGCTCCGACTGGAATGCCGTCCTAGAGGCTCCGCCTCCCTTGCTGGCGGCAGAGCCGCCAGGAGCAAAATTTCCAGCCTCTAGGCTGGAAACGAGATTTGAAAAGGCTTTTAGCTTAACTTGACACCAATGACATCTTGTCCGCCCTATGAACTGGGCTTTCGTGTCGCCCACCCCACAATAAAAGTTGTATATTTTTTTAATTGGAAATCCCTTAGCAACCAAATCCAGATGTAGAGACGCGATAAATCGCGTCTTGAAAAACCAATTATCTACACGAATGACCTTTAACTCAAGCGTATTGGATCGCTATTAGCTTTTTGGGGTAAATTAAAGTATTAAATCCCGCTTTGGAGTTGCTAATTTACCCCTATTTCCGGTTGAGATTAAGCGCAATTAATCAGTTTAGCGTCTAGTTTTCAGTTCCTGAAAATTTTCAATTGTCAAAAAGATTTCTTCATCAGCTATTTGACTATTGTAATCGATATTAATTTTAGTGGGATAGCCAAGTTTAGCATTGTATTCTACATTCAGGTTGAATGCCTTACGGTTGATAGCATCTTGAATCACATTAAAGAGTTCGGGAATTGTATCGTATTTTTGAAAGAATTCTGGATTAACTGGTTGACCTGTAGCTACAGAAGTGACTGAAATTGGTTGACCATTACGTACTTGAATAACTACTGGGCCTCTAGCATCTGGTATGCAGAAGCAACTGTTGCTAACCGTAATGCGATAGTTAGAAATATTTGCCTGTTCCCACAAACGCTTATTAAATTTCAATCGTCTTGAATTCAAGCTATTATTCGTTTGCGTTTGATATTGTGCTTTCTCTGCGCTAGTTTCGGATATAGCTGGTAAGTTCATACTTAGAGAAAGCAATAGTGTTGCACTGATAATGATAGGTAAACGCATGTTAATCGATTTATTAGGTTACAAAATCTTTCTCTTATTATACTACAGCAAAATTTTGCTTGTTTACAATATTCTGCTTAAATAAACTTTATTTTTCATTAAATTTTTATATAAATAAATAAAGCTGTATTTTTAATAATGTTCATCCATAATCTGACTTTCAAGACAGAAATTAGGAACTTTTTGGTAATGTTTTTGATCGCCTAAAATTGCCTCTTTTTCCAAAGCAATGTCTACGGCTGACTACGCCTTTGCAGCCTCGTACTTCATGCAAAAGAAAACTGCTGTATAATCCTCCCCATATTTAAAGTATGAGGAGGATTCAATTATCTTTAATTAGCAACATTGATGATTGCTAATTACTATTTCGCTGTCAGCTTGCAGACATGCCTTAGCTTCTATGGATTTTGAGAGATGTTTACGCAACGATCTCAAAGTTTGTCGCTGATAATAATGGTGGGGCTGTGAACTGATTGTTATCGTTATCAATGTTGGCAAACAAACTACCTGTCCCATAGCCTGGTGATGTCAAGTTTTGGTTGAAGAACAAGTTGCCAGTTCCAAGACTGTAAGTAATGAGTCCAGAGCTAGTTGCAGCGGCTGCATCATTAGCTACTATCTTAATTTGGGACAGATTATTGAGTCCGGCAAAAGTCGTCTTATCGAGGACAATTTTATCGCTAAAGTAGCTGAAGTCAGTAATTTTATCTACACCGAGATCGGCACTATTGTACCCAGTACCTGAGTTGAATACAAAGCGATCGCCACCAGCACCACCAGTCAGAATGTCATTACCTTTACCACCTCGTAAAATATCATTACCAGCATCTCCATAGAGTAAGTCATTGCCAGCACCACCATAGAGAACGTCATTACCCTCACCACCGAAGGCTCTCAACGTTGTCGCTGTGCCACTACCATCCAGGAAGTCATTGCCAGCCCCGCCTGTGAACCATACCGCATTTACAGAAGTTCCTGACAGGTTGTTGACATCGAGGATGTCATCACCACCACCACCATTGATTTCAAACCTTTCTGCACTGTCTACAGTCAGAGTGAAAGGAACCAAGTTCAGGCGATCGAAGATTGCTCTGCCTTGAGCATCTTGTTGCAGGCGGAAGTTGTCTCCTACACCCGCGCCGTTGACCTCA
>NZ_JAVRBQ020000190.1:0-20504 GCF_034531215.2 Nostoc sp. ChiSLP03a | reverse complement strand
GAAGACACTGTTTGTAGGCGTTTTTTCAGTTCCTCTTCGCTCTCGGCGATCGCAATTTTAAATGGGCGGCTCATGGTTCTGTTAACTTACCTAGTTTGCTTCTCCCCATTATATGCAGATTCATTTTTAATTGGTATTAATTGCCGATAGTGGAGATCCTTCACTTCGCACTATAGCAATCTTTTTTGTCCATCGTGGAAGCTCAGGAAAATTCCAGGTTATCTTTTTTCTATTTTAGGGTGAGAACCAATACTGCTTGGTTAACGCTAAAAAATAAAAATGTGTAGGTTGGGTTGAGAAACGAAACCCAACATTTCTAGAGTTTTGTTAGGTTTCACTTCGTTCAACCCAACCTACAAATCTTCAAAACTTTCTTAATTATGAATTACGTTAGCGTAGCGGGGCGTAGCGGGGCGTAGCCCATTACGAATTACGAATTGGTATTAGTATGCTTCATCGATAAAATCCTTAGCGTTGGTCACGTCGAAGAGTCTGTCCTTGAGAATAATCCGAGGAGGAATTTTCTTGCCAGCAAAATACTCTTCCATCGTGGTAAAAACAAGCGGGCCAAAACGCGGGTTCGACTCGACACTCACGCCAAGCTCACCACGGATAATCGCCTCAAGCGCGGCTTTCTGACCATCGATTGAACCGACCATTACATCCTTACCAGGCTTCATACCTGCGGATTTGAGAGCCTGGATTGCACCCAATGCCATTTCGTCGTTGTGAGCATACACTGCGGTAATATCGGTACCCTTCGCCTGGATGATGTTTTCCATGACCCGCACTGCCGCAGCTCGCGAAAAATCTGCCGTCTGCGTGGCGATGATTTTCATGTTGGGATAACTGGCGATCGCATTACGAAATCCCTTAGCCCGATCGATTGCAACCGATGAACCCGCTGTTCCTGTGAGTTCCACGATAGATGCCTTGCCATTGCTTGCCTTAGCCAGCCATTCACCAACGCGGCGGCCTTGGGTGATAAAATCCGACCCCAGAAAGCTGACGAAATGTTCGCCTGGTCTTCCTGCTGCTTCACGGTCGATGAGAAAAACCGGTATTTTTGCTGCTCTCGCTGCTTCGAGAGCAGGCGTAAGACCTTCATACTCACGTGGAGCAAGAAATATCACATCAACTTGTCGTGCGATTAGATCCTCAATGTCGGCAAATTGCTTCGATGTCTGTCCCTGAGCATCCGTCATCAGAAAATCATAAGTTTTCTGATGCTTGGCGGCCTCCTCCTTAATGCTGTTCGTTTCGGCAATGCGCCACGGCCCAATGTTCTCAGTTTGCGAAAATCCAACAATTTTTTTTGTTTTTTCGCGTATACAGCCAGACAGCGAGAAAGCCGAAACAATAATTACAACGTAGGCGCTAAATACCAATAACTTTGGCATATAAGCTCCGATATCTACAGCTCAAAAGCTTAAACTTAGTATAGTACATGTGTATGATGCGTAAATCCTAATTATTTTCTTAAATACTAGATTTATGGATTCTTCTCAAATTGAAACAGGTGCGCCTCTTTCTATAGAAATTGCTCAGATTGCTTCACCATCCCCAACACTCTCTCCTAACTCAACACTCAACCCTCGTATTCCTAAAGATGCTGTTCGCACCAGTTTGAGTGCTTCTACTATCGATGGTGTTTTCGCAGCACTTTTCTCTATTGGTACTGGCGCAATTTTGCTAGGTAATTTCTTGGTGGAGTTAGATGCCAGTCCAGTGGTATTTGGCATGGTGAGTTCTATCCCCATGTTGGTAAATCTCTTTCAGCCGATGGGTGCTTATTTGTCTGAACGCAGCACTAGCCGTTTTCGGTATTCGCTTCGCACTCATGGGATTGGTCGGCTACTATGGCTGATTTTAGTAATTGGCATTGTTAGCTTTAGTTGGGGAGGGCTTAATTCCAACCAATTAGTGATATTGTCGCTTTTGATTCTCGTATGCAGCCATTTTTTAGGAGGATTAGGAGCCGCATCTTGGTTGAGTTGGATGGCAATGTTAGTCCCACGGCAATTACGAGGTAGATATTTCGGGCTACGCAATAGCCTTGCTAACTTAACCGAGTTGGTCGGTTTGCCAATAGCTGGTCTCGCCGTATCACATTGGTACGGGGGAGCTATTCAAGGTTATGGGGTGGTTTTGTTCTTAGGCATTATCTTTGGAATTGTGAGCTTGGGGTGTCAGTATTTTCAGGTTGATATAAACCCTCAACTACAAAATACTTATTATGCTAACTCATCTCAAACCAGTGAGATTCAGTCGGACTTGGCACCAAATGAACCTGGTGAGATATCTGAACCAATCTCTCTGCCGCAAATGTCAACTCCTCAAAATCAGATAGATAGCAGCATTTGGAAAAACTCTAATTTTTTGGTGTTTCTACTTTATTTCGGCTCATGGACATTTGCTGTTAATCTAAGTGCCCCGTTTTTTAACCTCTACTTGCTAGACACACTGAACTTGGATGTGAGTTGGGTAACTTTCTACAACAGTCTGCGAGCAGGAGCACACATGCTAATGCTGATCGTCTGGGGTAGATTAGCAGATAAAATAGGCAATCGTCCGATTCTAATTTCTAATGGAATTCTCATTGCAGTCATACCTTGGCTGTGGCTGAAGATGGGTTCTAGTCCTCTCGATCTCTGGCTATGGTTGCCGCTGTTACACATTTTTATTGGAGCTAATTGGGGAGGAGTTGACTTGTGTAACAACAATCTTCAGATAGAGATTGCACCAGTGAAAAATCAGTCTATATATTTTGCGATCGCAGCAGCTGTTGCTGGGGCGAGTGGTGCTTTAGGAGCAACTATCGGTGGCTTCATCGCTCAATTTGCTGGGTCTTTTGGCATAGCAGAAGTATTTATTGTATCTGGTGTATTACGATTAGCTTCACTTGTGCCACTCATTGTTAAAAAAGACTTAGGTAGTTAGAATGAAATCTCTTTGTTGCGGATATGAACACAAAAAGTTGTACTCAACTTGGAGATTTATCCGCCTATAGGAAGAACTGCTAACTTATATCTTTACTTTACAGTAATAAAGATTTTTAACTTAGTGACTAAGTTAATGTCAGTAAAGCAGATTATAGAAATCTGTTATTACATAAATCTGACTTTATTCGTTTTTTTGTAATGCTTAAGGTAGACAGATCAAAAATCACCACCCAACAAGTTGAAGCTTTCGAGCGAGACGGCGTTATCTGCGTCAAAAATGTTTTGGATGACATCTGGGTAGAACGGATGCGAACAGCCGTTGACAAGAATGTATCAATCCCTGGCCCTTTAGAAGTTAAGGGCATTCCCAAATCAGATGGTCATGTGGAACATACCAGTAACTTATGGCTCACTGATGCTGATTTCCGTGCTTTGGCTTTTGAATCTCCGCTAGCAATGCTCGCTGCTCAGGTTTTGAAATCGAAAAAACTTAACTTTTTGGGTGACGGTTTTTTTGTTAAAAAGCCGAAAGCAGACAGCCGTGTAGGCTGGCATAACGACAAATCTTACTGGCCCATACAGGGCGAACAGTGTTGTAAAATTTGGCTGGCTTTAGATAGTGTCAACCAAGAGAATGGTAAATTAGAGTACATCAAAGCCTCTCATCTATGGGGCAAGGAGTTACGTGAAGGATCTGACCCCACGTGGTTTGTAGAGCCAGAGCCTCACGAAATTCTATCTTGGGATATGGAGCCTGGAGATTGCTTGGTTCATCATTTTTTGACAATTCATCATTCAGTAAGAAACACATCCTCTACACGACGACGCGCAGTGGTGATTAATTGGACTGGCGATGATGTTACTTACGATCGCCGCCCCAATGCTTGGCCTTTCAGACCTCTTGAAGAAATTGATATCCCAGAATTTCAGTCACTCAAAGTTAAAAAATCTGGGGAGCCATTAGACTGCGATATCTTTCCGAGAGTTGAACTGCATCGCTAGTCCGTAATTTAAAGATGGTTGCTGTTATTGTTAAGGATGCGATCGCTATACAAAATCTTATAGAGATTATCCTCAACTATGTAGCAGCCATAGCTGGGATTTATTTAGCTAAGTTTATCAAAATGTTAGGTGAGTACTAGGATGTAATTTTGTCAAGTTCGTCAAGAATATTGCTATCTATATCGATATCAAATTTCCGAGCAAAATGAGCAGATGATGCAAGCAAATTAGGCAAATCTTCCATTAGCAATATTTTGGGATGAGGGCCTCCAGTTGACCAATCAACATATCGCCGACAGTCATTTTTTAGTTTCAGGTGAGATGCATTACCAAGTATAGTTTGAATATACGCCTCCTCTGGATACTTGTGCTTACTGTAATGTAAGGTTACGGCATTTCTCTGTTTGTGGAAATCGATAATGTACTCAGCAGCTTTGCGATTGGCACAAAACCATTGACTTCCACTGAAACAAGCAAGTTCCTTTGAAAAAGGAAGAAAAACTTTCGTTAATAAAGGATGTTCTAAGCGTATTTCTATATTCAGTTGACCAAAGTATTTTTTTAAGTAATGAAAAGAAAACGACTTTGTACAGTATCGTTCATAAGAATTTTTTAGCCATACCATACCTTGTATTACATTATGTTTATAAATATCATATGTAATCTGCTCATGCTCAACATAAGCATCATATGGACTTGAGGCTAGCTCATCCAATATTTGCCTTGCAGTTTTGATAGGATAGTCTGCTGCACTAAGGTATACAAACCAATCCGGTGGATCTGGTATCTCGTACATTAGTTTAAGTGCCTGGATTGTAGCCTCTTCAACAGAAAAATCTGCCCACTTTGTTTGTATGTACGGGCGTACTAGTAAAACATTTTTTGATAGACTATCTATAGATAAATCACTTTTTGAAAAATCATGATGACACACAATTACAGGATGATTGAACATCTTATTTAATTGATTGATTAACCTGTAAATTTGCAGAGGTTTTGCGTGTGTTAATAAAAGAAAGCCTATTGTTGGGCTGGTGTTTTCGTACATTTGTTCAAGTTGTAAAGGTATTAATATTAAGTTGCCATTCCACGAGATTACTTTTGAGATAACTATGGAATGTGGTGATAAAATTACTTTAATACACTATTAGGCTATAATCTGGCAAGAGGAAGAAACTTTATGTTATTGAATAAACATTAAATCAACAATGATCAAACCTCTATTAGTTAATACCTACGATCCCAAGGGAGGGGCGGGAGCTGCTCGTGCTGCTTATTGGCTACATCAGGAACTACTGAGGTTAGAAATTGATTCTCAGATGCTAATTCAAGATAAAAGAATAGCTGACTCTACTCTGGTCAGTTTTCCCAATCAGGTAGCCGCAACAATCTGGAAAGCTCGTCCGCTTTTAAATGATTTACCACTAAATCTTTATAGAAATAGGCAACGTAACCCGACATTTTTCCGGCTGCAATGGCTCCCTAATACAGTTACATCGCAAATTGCTAGACTTAATCCAGACATCATTAACCTACATTGGATATGTGACGGATTTATCCCAATTGAAGCACTGGCAAAATTCAATAAGCCTATTGTTTGGACATTTCATGATATGTGGGCATTCACAGGTGGATGCTGCTATTCTTTAGGATGCAATCGCTATACAAAATCTTGTGGAAATTGCCCTCAACTCAATAGCAAGCAAAGCTGGGATTTATCTCGCTGGGTTTGGCAGCGTAAAATTAAAGCATGGCAAAATCTCAAGCTGACTATTGTCACTCCTAGTAATTGGCTTGCTGAATGTGCTAAATCCAGTTCACTATTTGAAAATAGCGACATCAGAGTTATTCCCAACGGATTAGATATCAACACTTATAAACCGACGGAACGTCAAATAGCCAGAAAGTTACTTAACCTTCCACAAAATAAGCAACTACTTCTATTTGGAGCCATTAATGGAACTAGCAATCCCAGAAAAGGATTTGAACTATTGCAATCAGCGTTGCAAAAACTCAGTCAGTCTGAGTGGAAAGATAAGATTGAATTAATTGTTTTTGGTTCATCCCAACCTCAAGAGGCTGTTGATTTAGGTTTTAAGGTACACTACTTAGGCAAAGTTGACGATCAGAATAAGCTCGCACTTCTCTACTCATCTGCGGATGTAATGATTGTGCCATCGATTGAGGATAATTTGCCACTGACTGCTTGTGAATCCCTGTCCTGCGGCACACCGGTGGTTTCTTTTGATTCAACAGGACTCAAAGATATAGTTGAACATCAAAAAAATGGATATCGAGCGCAATGTTTTAGTTGTGATGACTTAGCAAATGGTATTATCTGGGTAATAGAAGACAAAGAACGGCATCAAAAACTTGGCGCGAGCGCTCGTGAAAAAGCCGAACAAGAGTATCCGAGCGAGCTACAAGCATATCGTTACTTATCCCTCTTTGAGGAAATGGTTACGCATTAATTTAACAACCACTGACTAGGAATTAAAAACCTTTTAAAAGCGTTTGCCCTACAGTCATTTAGCTATCCTACGGCGGGCGTTGGCAAAGCGATCGCAATTTTAACCTGCTCTTAATTGGCGATCGCTCTCCTACCCACTACAAGCAGAAAAATTTCTACCGAGAAATTCACGAGCAATTCTGCAACACTTTTTGATTACTGCCCAAGGTTTCATTGATAGCTGTGATTAATAACTCATCTAAAGGAATTCCGGCTGCTTTCGCCATAGAGGAAATCACACTTTTAGGGGCAAAAGAACAATACAACCCGGCTTCTAAGAACCAAGGTTCTCCCTCTGGGTCGATGCGGAAGTCAAATAAACTGTAGTGGCGACAACCCAAAGCCTGATGACATTTCTTAGCTACTTGCTGAACCTTTTGGGTAATTGGATCGTTAGGGTCTACAATCCAAGACTTTTTATTATCTTTAGCAGCAAAACCCAAGTTGCCATCGTCCGTTTGTTTGAGTTTTTCAGCATGGTTGCGGATGGGTTTGGAATGGGGGTCTAACAGATACTCTTCAAGAGGTAAATCCACTAGTTCCCCATCTCTGACAATAATGCCACATCTGACTTCTCGACCGAGTTCAATAAATTCTTCTACGATCGCCTCATCTGAATATTCAAATGCTTTCTTCAGGGCAGCATCATAGTCGGTAGCTTCTTTGACTAAATCCATCCCTAAAGAGTTATCGGAACTTACGGGTTTAACGATCGCAGGAGGTTTAATTGTCGGCGTCTCTCCTTGGCGAAGCAATTCTCCACGAGGCACTTTTACCCCTGCGGCTTCAACAATTGCTTTAGTTCTGCCTTTGTGCGCCGTTATTGCCATGATATCTGGAGTATTGCCGATGTAAGGGATCTTCAGCAAGTCGAATAAAGCGCGGTATTCAGTCATTCCAGGGATACAAAACATTTGTGGTAACACGAGGTCAATGTTTTGTGCTGTTAGAAACTGTATAGCATCAGCCAGAGTCATCGGTTTGGTGTCAGCAATATCTTCAGGGCTGAGTGAGGCAGGAAATCGCCATTGGCGATCGGGTGTGATGTATGCAATTTGAAAATCATATTGCGATCGCTCTGCCATTGCTGCGAGACAGTCTTGGGCATAAAGGCGTGACAAATCACAGTAAAAATTATTGTATGCAGACCCAACTAAATGAAGAATACGAAGTACTGGCATAATTTATCTTCCTATGTATTGTGAGAATTTATATAGCGGTTCTCAGTTGAGTGGGTTATAAGAACCCCACCCCCAACCCCCTCCCCGCAAGCGAAAAGGGGGCTATGATATAGTTAATTCTTCTTTACAGCTATTTTCAGGTAAATAGACCACGCGGTAGGGGCACAGGATTGCTGATATGTGTCAACTTCAGCTGGAAATAGCTTATCTGTTGGCTTACATCCCCGCCCGAAAATAAATAAATTTTCCGGCTTTTAGTTTAAGTCTACTGAAGTAGACTGGAGATTTTTGGCGATATTTAGTCATCTTCAGATGACTTGAGCTATGAGGCGAGAATTTCAATTCCCGACGGACAAGCGGTTTGGCGTTAAGTTGACACTAATGAGCAATGCTGTGCCCTGACAACAGATGTGGTTCAAATACATGAAAACTGCTGTAATTACGAATTACGAATGATTTAATCGCCACCTAATTCCACCAGTTTGCCAATGTTGAAGTCTATTTTTACCCAGCCTTTGAGTTGTTGCAGATTCTTCAGTAACAATAAAGGAATCTGCCAATGATGCAAAGTCAAAAATGGTATAGGGTCATCAAGACTGTAAATAGCATCAGTGCCCCGCACTAAAGTATTAACCGATGTTTGCAATTGTTTCCAAGAACGGATACCAGTTAGTCGCCAGATTTCGTGATAGAGGAAGTAAGTCGGCTTGCTACTTGCTAAAGGTTCCAGAGGTGCAGCTAGGGGAGTTTTACCAAGATAGGCATCTGCAACACCGGGGTGATTGTAGAACATTGTAATTGCCGAATGGGTACGAGGATTGCATTCAATGGCGTAAACAGTACCGTCTTGGGCTTGGATAAAGTCAAAAGAAACTTGTCCAGTCAGTGCCAAACTCTTGACGAAGTGTTGCACCCATTGACGAATTTGGGGGTTTTCGACGTTTTCATAGTTGATTTGAAAGGCAGAAGAGTTTGAACAGCAATGCAATCTTAATTCCCCATCGCGCACTGTACTATGTGTGCATAATTCCTTACCAGGAATAAACTCTTGCATAATCCAAGGTTTTTCAGGACTGATGGGTAAACTGTTGACAAAAGCTGCTGTCTCTTCTGCGGTGTCGCAGGGAAGTTTGGTTAAATTTAAGCGGCGAACCGAGTCGTAATCAATACTTTTAAGAATATATTTGCGGGTTTCTTGACTAAAATCGAAATTGATAACTTGTTGAGGATCTGTGATTTTAAACGATTTGGGGACAGATAAGCCAAGCGATCGCGCCCGATCGGTAAAGGCAAATTTATCATCCAACATTTTGGTTATATCTGGATCGAAGTGGAAAACTTCGCAGTATTCTGATAATACAGGCTTTGCTAAAGAGTCATAATAGCTAGCGACAGGACTGCATACAGGTACGTAAACGTCAACCTTTTCTTGCTTAACGATTTCTACTAGCGCCTGGATATAGCCTTCTGGGTCTGATTGCGGAGCCGAAACTGTATAAAAACGACTTACCGCTTTTGAAAATCTATGACCAGACAACCAGTATTTGTGACCTTCAATCAAAATAACTCTGTGTCCTGCGGCATGGAAAGAGCGGGCAAGTTGCAATGCTTTAGTCATCTTGGCTCCACTTACCAAGATAGTCTGGGGATGAGCAGCTACGACAGCTTTTTTCGGAAACGGCGAACGCACAATGCCCCACAGCCAAGATATCAATACTATCAAAGCATTGAACGGCAAGGCTATTAGTAATAATGTCAGAGTACCGAGAGTTTTAAATAGAGCTACTACCTTAACCTTAACACCTGTTGATGACGTTGGAGATTCAGGCAGAGATAAAGAAATTGATTGTGCCATAAGTCTTTCCTTTGTGTTTATTGTAGAGACGTTGCATTGCAACATCTCTACAAACTTTGTTACACCACGCGTCTAATTAGCGTTATCCCATCTCGGATGGGTAATAGAACTTGTTCTACACGAGGATCGGCGGCGACAACGCGGTTGAACTGAGCGATCGCTTCACCGTTGGCGGTGCGTTGTTCGGGTGGTAGGTAAACTTGTCCCTGCAACAAAGTGTTATCCACACAGATTAAACCGTCGGGAGTCAGTAAGTTACTATCCAAAATGATCTGGAAGTAATCTACGTACTCTTTTTTATCGGCATCAATGAAGATCAGATCGAATACTTCTTTTTTAGCAGCCAGCTTGTGGAGTGTTTCTAGAGCAGGTGCTACTTCCACAACGATTTTGTCGCCGTGGGGAGACTCACTAAAGCAAGCCTGAGCAAATTCAGCAACATAAGGATCTACTTCGCAACCGATAAGTTGCCCATCACTTGGTAATGCTTCTGCCATTGCTAAAGCTGAATACCCTGTGAACATTCCTACTTCTAAAATCCGCTTTGCTTTGGTGATATGAACAAACATTTTCAATGTCTGTCCTTCCAGATGTCCTGAGAGCATTTCTTGCTCTAGTTGACGCACTGTTTCACCATCACTGAAGCGTTTGCTCCAGTCTTCAATGCTTGTTTTTTGCGCTAATGCTGTTAATGCGCTCGATTCCGGGGTGGTGTAATCATCCAAGTAGGGATCTAAACCCGCCGCTAATTGAACTCCCTGCCGTAAAGAATCTAATATCTCTACGGGAATGTTCTTCTCTTGGGCTAATTTGAGGGTTTGCTGTAGCTGGGCTACTAAGATGCTATGTGGCGTTATCGGTCTAGCTGTTTCTCGCCCTAAAACACTCGTCACGTCGCTTCGCTCCGAATTCAAAATTCAAAATTCAAAATTCAAAATTAATGATTGATCCCCGTAAATAAATTTAGGGGCTTGTATCATGAGTCGTTTTCGGTCATATCTTTACACCCCTACTAGCTTGCCTTTTTGACTTTCAATGTATGCGTCAACCCCTTCTCCGCCACGAGGGTATTTAGCACAAAGACGTTTGTGTTCAGCTAGGGCAGCATCAAGTTCTTCACGAGTCAGATCGTTGGCAAAGAAGCACTCACCAATCGGACGAGGCATAGCTGCGCGTTGTTTGCCATCTCGTGTCAAGCTTATAGACTGAGTAGCATACCAGAGCAAATCCCCATCTAAAAGAGGATGATCGAGTGATAAACCGATACGACTCATCAAATCTAGGATGCGATCGCGCTCTCCTGTGGAGATATAGCCGCGTTGTGCTGCAATGGTTGCAGACAAAGCCATATCTATATTGACCGCATGACCATGATATAGAGGTATCTGAGGTGCTAATTCTAGGGTAGGACTCCAAGTGTGACCGTAGGCAATGACGCGATCGAGGTCTATTTCATGCAAGTTAGGAGTCTCTAACTCCAACATAGTTTTGATTGCCTCATAGTTAACTTTATGGGCAATCTCTTTAATTTCCGGTGTTGCATTCACATGTCCAAAGTGAGTGGAAAGCAGTTCTTCGCCATATTTGTATAGCAGTTCAAAGACTTCCAAGTTAGAAACTACCGCAATTTTCACCAACTCTGCCATCCCATTGCGAACTTGAGCAGTTGGCAAGGTTTTTAAGAATGAGAAATCCAGAATTACTTTCAAAGGTGCATGATATGCTCCCAAGCGATTTTTTTCCTTACGATGATTAACTGCAACCTTAATCGCCACACCTGCATCAATTAAACCAATCAACGTGGTAGGAATGCGGATATAGTTGCTCTTGCGACGGTAAGCAGCACAAGCAAATCCAGCCACATCAGTAACTAGACCACCACCGACAACTAAAACTGGTTCTTTACGAACTAAGCCGAAGTTCGAAAAAGCGTCAACAATTTTTTCAAAGGTTGCCAGGGTTTTAGCCGGTTCTGTAATGATGATCGGAAATACTGTCAGTTCAATGTCATAGTGTCTAAAATATGACTTGATTTGATCGCCATAAAGTTCATGAACATTGGCATCAATTACAATCAGACAGCGACCAAATTTAGCGTAGCTATCTGCAATTTCTCGGTTTTCAATATTAAATGCACCGTTCACATAGACAAGACTAAAATCGATTTTTTCGTAACCTTGCACGTGAAACGCAGTTTCGGTAGCTTCAAATGATGCTTGAACTTTATTCATTGTGTTGCCCTTATTCCAATTAAAAAGTTGTGAGATTTCGGTAATAATTGTGATTTACCCTAATGTATGCCAGCAAACAATTATGCTTTTTACCTTTTCAGATAAAAGACAGGACAAAATTAGCTTTTAAGAAAAAGCTAACGTTTATTACCGACTGGTAATGTTTTTAAACAACACCATTCATTTGAGTAAATTCTGTAGATGGGTTAACCTTTAATTCGGCATAACCTCAAACAAGTCAACTAGCCTCACTAGCAGTATAGTTGCACAATACTTGCCTGCTTATTCTGTGGTTTGTTGACTTTAAATTTGGGAAATTCATCTGAATTCAGATTTATTCCGCTACATGTAAATATAGTGGCTTTCCAACTGTACGATTCTGCAAAAACTCTAGCCTAGACAACTTATTGTACCGTTGCTCTCCAAGCTTAAATTTGAGATTAGAACCCTGATTAATCTTTATTTCGCTGTTTATTAGCATTCGTCTCAAACCTTATATTACTAAACTCGCTACATTCTGTTTGTTTCAGAATAACAGTGGAATTTTAGGAAGTTCACCTGAATTTTTATTAACTCCACTATATTTTTCTCTAGCAACTTGCCGATCGTTAAACTTTGCAAAACTCTGATCTCAGTAAACTACTCATATTGTTTATCATTGTCTATCTCTAGGCTGACATTTGATATTACAGAAATGATTAATCCTCATCTCGCTGTTTTTTTTCATTAGTTTCAAACCATAAAATGGCTAAAAACAAGGATGATTCACTGCATTCTATTCAAAATATCAGTAAAACACCTCTTTTACTAGGTAAATTTACTGCTCGGTAATTAACCTACATCAGCAACTCCTGAAAATTCAGAATTTAAATATATTTAAGTTCCTAGTAACAAAAGTTTAACTTTTTTAAGGAATCTTTGTGTATTTTATGGGTTTCTAAGTTTGCTTAAATTGCCTTCTTAGAGCTAAATTAAGGCTTTTCAGCTTAAACCAGCAAGTAATTTACTAGTTGGTAACTGAAAACTTCAACACAAATCATAACATTACAGTAATACAAATCATAACATCTGTAAATATATTTAAGTCAATCCACCATGCGAAGTGTACTGAATAACCAAATATTTCAAAAAATATGTCTCAATATAGATACTTTAAACAACAAGATATTATATATGGCTATATCTAATATCGTGTTCGACTAAAGACTTCTCATTTAGATTGCAGTTCTTGCTGGGGGAAAGAGGCTTTTGGGATTTTTGCACAGATGCGGTAATTATAAGTAATTAACTAGACTTGATATGACAGACATCTGGTAAATTTACAGGTATTTTCAGGTAAATAGACCACGCGGTAGGGACGCAAGGCCTTGCACCCCTACGACAGGTGTGGTTCAAATACATGATTTCTGCTGTAATTATGGGTTATGTTGCTTGAAATCCGTCGCTTTTGTTGGTTATAGATGCACGTACATAGAATGTTTCACTTTTGCAGGCAGATTCACGGGTAAAAGCTCGCAATTTACCGAATGAACTCAACAGTACACTAATTCACATAGATAGTAAAATATTGCCACGATATGCGATCGCAAGTAGCGTAGTCTAAGACATTGTGGAACACACGCTGTTATCATATCTGCGTTCAAAAATGACAATGTTACTGTCGTGCTAGATAGCTGTCAAAGGAGGGAATGAGTGAGTACGATCGCTTAGTAACTTTACAATAAAAAGTTAAGTATTTATAAATATTGGGATTGAGTTCATAATTAAAAAACAACCTATACATAAATAACTCTTAACCCAAGCGTATTGAGTTATGGATTTTAAAGAGTTGTTCAAGGGTCATGCTTGAGTATTTCTCGCAGAAAAAATCTATTTAAATTGCTGTTTATAAAAGCTTAAGATTTATTAACTTAGTTTAAAAAATCTTGGTATTGACTTCAGAATGTTAAGAGCGATCGCTTTGTAAAGGTTAATTGATATTAGTTGTCAAATTGCTGGTGAAGTTAGAAACTAAAGAAATACAACACACGCAATTATTTTATGACTGCTATTTCTAACATTGAATTCAAACGACCAATTTGGCAAACCGCGATCGTATTGACCTTGGGCTTTTGGCTCAGTGCTAGTCTAGTTTTAGATTGGGTAATTATGCCTAGTCTTTATCTTTCTGGGATGATGAGTCAAGCTGGTTTTACAACAGCAGGCTATGCGATTTTTTGGAACTTCAATCGGATGGAATTATTATCAGCTGCTGTAGTGCTGACTGGGGCACTAGCTTTGAGCAAAACCCGATATCACTGGAGTATTGGCAGTATTGTTTTATCTGTACTGCTGTTGACTATCGCTGTGCTTGACACTTATTTCTTAACTCCGCAGATGTGCGCTATAGGAGTTCAACTCAACTTATTTGAAGCTGCTGCTGCTATTCCATCGACAATGAATTTACTACACGGTAGTTATTGGCTGCTGGAACTAGTGAAGCTGATAGCTGGTGGTACACTTTTAAGCTGGTGCTGGCGGGAGCAATTTTAAGTAGATGGAGAAAGTATAACGGTGAGAATGTCCACTTATAAATCTCACTCTGAAGACGCAAAGAAATTCTTTGCGTCTTTTTGCTACATATATCTTATGGGTTGATGAATGTTATGTTTGCGACAGGCTACGCCTAAGCGTACAATTTTGTATTTATATTTGTGATTTTTAAAACTTAAGATTTTTCGGTTAAATTGCTACCATAAAATAATTCAGTTTTTTCTAAGTGTAATTCAATAAGCAAACATATAATTATCTTTTACTATGCATTTTCAGCTTTCCCGGACATTTTAACAAATAAATATTTATAACAATTATCTGGAAGATGATATCAATTAGTTTTCATGTTTACTTTACTGATTTATTATGAAGTTTATATATTCCTGCTAATTTTTTTTGAAAATTATAGTAATCTAAGTTTTAGTTAGTATGTTACTTGTTATCTACCATCTAGCTGAAAACAGCTATTTTGCAAGGTATCTACTACTAATCAAGAATTTCCCTGTAAGTTCTTGAATTTGCCACACCGATTTGTGCAGAGTGATTATTTAGGTTCACACAACATTAAAACCCGTTTCCAGTACTTATGAAGAGATTCCCTTATGCTGATTTAGTCGCCTGCGCATCTCACCACATACTATCATGGCGGCAATTATCAGCAAACTCATTCTTGGGCGGAGGTTTACCATTATTGTTGTGCAAGCGATAATTTTGCCGAATCCCAAGACTAAGAGTTGCTCTACAATCACAAACTTAAGTAAGAGATTGAACTTTTGGAATGCTTAGTTTTGAATAATACTTTTTTGATTGTAAAGTTACCCTCAAGAATAAACTTCTTGAAAAAGTACCCAGCGACTTTTGTCACGGATATAAAAACATACTTCGTCAGCGCGGAATTAATGCTTATAAGTCTTGATGGAGAAACATTTACGTTTACATTACAGTAGATTTTGGTCGCTCCAGATTTGAGGATAAGGGACAAAAAACTTTTGCAAGAGAATTCAAGTATCTATAATTTTAGGCTGCAAAATACGGATAACAATGATACTTTTGTGACTGATGGGCGAGAGCCAATGGTCTTTGTGTGGCACTTGAGTTACTGTTAGATTGGCTAGATTAGCTAAAGATACAGAAAACCAATCTAATTTTTGAAATACTATATCCTGACAATTAGTCGGGCAATTTTGCTATTGGTCAGTAGCATTAATTGGTTTAGTTGTAAGTTGTGGATTATAGCTTAACAGAGATTGGTGAATTAAGAGTAGGGGGGTGTGGAATCTCTGTACTAACTCAAATATGACCGCTATATTTATCTGAATAGTGCTTTCAACAAAGTCACGTGAATTCCGAAAACGTAATTCACTAATTTTGCCTGCAAATGTTAATTTTATTTCAGAGCGATCGCAATGAAGATACTTCCGATTAGTAGATACAGATTTTTTCAAAAGCTCCAGCCCCTACCTTTGTTAAAAAAAATCACTGGTAAGTCAGTTACTGGTTGTTTACAAGTGTTTAGCACATCAGGCTCTTGGTCAATATATGTAGATGAGGGAAAACTAATTTATGCTAGCTACTCAGAGAAAATGTTTGAGCCGCTTTACAGAAATTTGCAACGTTTGAGTCAGCAAATTTCTACTCTCCCTGATGGAATCAAAGATCAGTTGCAGGCGATATTTGAAACTGGTATTGAAAATCAAGCAATACCAAACCCCGATTATCTAGCTATTTGTTGGTTAGTCAATCAGAAATATATCAGTTCTTCTCAAGCAGCAATGCTGATAGAGCAATTGGCGCTAGAAGTTCTAGAGTCATTTCTGAATTTAGAGGAAGGAAGTTATGAATTTATTCCTGAGAGTTTTCTGGATGATATGCCAAAGTTTTGTCATCTAAATGTTCGTTTATTAGTTGAACGATGCTTAACGCCCCAAAATGAAACGGTTTATCGTCAAACATCATCAAGTTATCAATCACATACCTCACAATTTTTCCAAATAAATGAACTACAATCTAAAGCCAAAACTACGCCAAAATTGCCTAAAATACACAGCTTTAAACCAGCAGCCTACTCGATTAATACTAATGAACACAGAAGTCAGCAAATCATCCAACCGCCTGCTGACAGAAAAATCTACACAATCTTGTGTATTGATGACAATCCTACGGTATTGAATGCTATTAAAAGTTATTTAGATGAGCAAACCTTTTCTGTTATCGGAGTCACTGATTCTTTAAAGGCTCTAATGCAGATTATCCGTATAAAACCAGACATAATTTTGTTGGATATATCAATGCCTAATCTTGATGGATATGAACTCTGCTCTTTGCTGCGTAAACACTCATATTTTAAAAATACACCTGTGATTATGGTGTCAGAAAAAGTAGGATTTCTAGATAGAGCTAAAGCTAAGATGGTGAGAGCATCAGGCTATTTAACTAAGCCGTTTAAACAAGGAGATTTACTAAAAGTTATTTTTCAACATATTGTTTAATTTACTAATATAGCAAATCACTCTATTTAAACAGCCTATTATTTTAGATTGGGTAATATCATATCCGCCTAATTAATTATGATTCGTGTATCTGTGCAAAAACCAGGAAATCCTCTTTCACCCAGCAAGAACTGCGGTTTTAATGATAAGTCTTTAACCAAACACGATATAACAGATTTAGCTTGTGTACCTCGCCACAATTGAAATCTGCTACACAAGTTGTTAACAGTGACAAATAATCAGTTAATCTATATATTTTTTTAAATTGGTATTAGTTACAAGCCCGAATCGAAAAGTCGGTGGAATTATTTTTCCTGAAATGTCCAGACTCCTTCATCCCAATCTGATTCTGTTGGGGGTGATTGTAACCAATGCTGACAACGCAGCAGATGCAACATAGCAGCTTTGTCCTGGCTGTCTGCTGCCAAAACTAGGGCAAATTCAGCTCTAGCACGGTTAAAATCGCGTTTGAGGTAATATTCGCGTCCTTTGTGATAATGCTCAATCACTTGCAATTTTTCGCTTTCAATTGGATTGGAACGCAAACCCAGTAATTCGTATATGGCTACTGGTTCGTTTCTACCCTTAACACGTATATAATCTAGTTCCCTAGCCCAAATATTATCTTGGCAAGGTTTAAAAGTGTTATGGCTAATAATAATATCACAACCGTACTGTTTACTAACACTTTCTAATCGGGAGCCAAGATTAACGCCATCACCAATGGCAGTAAATTCCATCCGTTTGCTAGAGCCAATATTCCCACTAATCACGGTATCTGAGTTGATGCCAATACCGATTTTAATTCTGGGCTTATTATCTATATGGCGACGTTGATTAAATTCGTGCAAGCGATCGCGCATTTCTAAGGATGTTTGTACTGCCATCCAAGCATGTTCTTCTAATGGTAGAGGAGAACCAAATACAGCCATGATGGCATCGCCGATATATTTGTCAAGAGTGCCTTTATGTTTAAAAACTGCCTCCACCATTGATTCAAAATATTCATTGAGCATACTCACCACTTCTTCTGCTTCCAAGTTTTCTGTTAATGTGGTGTAACCGCGAATATCGGAAAATAAAATCGAAACTTCTTTGCGATCGCCTCCGAGTTTAGCGTCATCTAATTTCAGCAATTCTTCGGCTAATTCCTGGGTCATGTAGCGGTACATTGTACTCTTAAGCCGCTTTTCATCACTGATGTCTTCCATCACTACCAGCGCCCCCCGAACTTGCTCTTGGTCGCTAGCATCGGCTATTGTGTTAATCGATAAATTGATACTATGTTGTTCTGTACCAGTGGTGATAAGTGTGCGATCCGGGTAATATTGCTGACGACCTTTTAAGTCAACTGCATGTAAAGCATCCTGATACCACTTGCTAAAGTCGCCTTCTTTGATGCCGATCGCGTCAGTAACTAATTTACCTTCTAAACGGTCATCTACTCCCAGCCCTAGCAAACGTTGGGCGCTTTCATTGGCGGCGATAATTAACCCAGTTTTATCAGTGGAAACCACGCCATTGGAAAGACTACGCAGAATATCCCGTTGCATTTGTTCTTGTTGCTTGACTGTGGCAAATAACTGAGCATTTTGCAGCGCGACTCCCGCTTGAATATTAAAAGCTTCCATGAACTCTTCATCGTTGCGGTCAAAGCTAGCTTGGAAGCAGTCGGGAGCTTTGGGCCAATCAGCTGGATTATAAGGGGGAAAATCCCCAGATTTCTTTTTATTTACGAGTTGGGTAACACCAATCAGTTGTTGATCGGCATTAAATACTGGCATACAAAGCAAGCTACAGGTGCGATAGCCATTTTGCTGGTCTAGTTTTTGGGCTGTCTCTGAGTCAGGATCGTAGTACAAATCAAAGCCAATATTCAACTTCTTACCAGAAGCCGCTACTATCCCAGCAAAGCCTTTACCTACAGGGACTCGTAACTCTTTGGTTGAACCATCATCCTGAGTGATTTTTGTCCACAATTCATCACGATCGCGGTCTATTAACCATAGTGTACTGCGATCGGCATTCATCAGTTCCTTGGCTTCATCCATCACCCGCTTCAGGGTGTCTTCTAAATCAAGACTGCTTTGAGAAAGTGACTTGATTGCCTTCATTAGCGCCGCTACTGCTCTTTGTTTTTGAGTAGCTACATAAAAAGAGCGCGAGGACTCTAAAATCAGACAAATCGAAGGAGCAAATTCTTGAAATAATTGTTCGTCAGCACGGGTAAAACCTTTGGTATCAATGCGCTCTGCAAGTGGAGCATCATAATGATTCTTAGATTTTAATTTATTCAGTAATTGCACTACTGCAACTAATTGCCCATGTTCATTTAAGAGTGGCAAAGCTAGCATGGTGTAGGTGCGATAGCCAGTTCTCTTTTCTTGTTCTTGGGCAAAATGCGATCGCGGATCGTTATAAAAATCAAAGGGAATATTGATAACTTTTTTGAAAGTGGCGACTTCACCACCAATGCCTTTATTTGCGGGGATGCGAATTTCTAAAGAGCGACCGCCCTCGCCCTCAGCTAGAATTGACCAAAGTTCTTGTTTTTCTTCATCCAATAAAAATATTGTCGTTCGGTCTGCCCCTAATAATTCTCCGGTTTTCAAGGTAATCGAATGCAACATTTCTTGCAGAATGGTTTCAAACCCATGAGAATCCAGCATTGATAGGGTTTGATGGACAATCTGTAATTTTTGCTCGACATCCTTAACGACCTGTTTAAAAGTATCTTGAGTCAGGGGAGCAAGAAACGTAGAAAAAGTTCCTTGTCTTGTGGCAAGAGCACCCACAGGAGCAGAATTTGCTGTTAATTCGAGGTTTTCTTGGTTGTTACCACCAATAATTAAATCGGTGGTTTCCCCATAACTTCCTTGATACGCTGGCATAACTGGTATTTTATCTAACAGAATGAGGTTTTAGATTTAACAATGAGATTAAATTTATGTAAGTGGTGTTAAAAGCAACAATTGCTTGACATTATCCATAGTTTAATCGCTTGTTTAGCCAGCGTCATCCTGTGAATAAACGCTCAAGTTGATTACCAACAAGCATGGCTTGACCAAAACCCTTTCCCATCGCGATCAATAGGGGGTTAGACCCCTCATATAAACGAGAAAACAATATTTTCCACAGGCGAGAGATTGTTAGTGTAGCCTCATAATATTTTCCAGAAACAGACTAATGAGCATTGCTGTATCCGTAAGATATAATCAATTTAGCTGAAAATTGCTGCGGCTTTTAAGTAATTATACGCAAGATTTTTTAGATCGAGTGCGATCGCTTCCTGTCGCAGATATATGGGCCTGAAAAAGAAAGTGCTGAGTAAAAAATACTAGTACAGGTCGGCGGTAATAAACCACTCTATTTGTCTGTTATGATGCCTGTGTTTGACTACCAGAGCAAACACATCTTATTTCCTAATAAAAACTAAACATATAAAAGCACATTTTTGCATCGATGTTTTTGGTTTAGTCACTCCCTTGTTTACATAAAATCATTCAGAATCAGTACTCGAAAAAGGATTTGTACAATAGAAAGAATAAGGATTATCATAATCCCGATAGTGAGGTACTGTAAACTTATTATTATCTTCAGAAGCTTTTATTCGGCAATATGGTTCTAATACCAAATTAATATGAAGCTGCATAGAATAGAGCTTCCAAGATAAAGTTATAAGAAGAGACAGAAATTACCTGCTCAAATGTGAGTTGGTCGAAGATTTCTTGGATGCGCTCGCGTAAAGCTTGTAAAGAAGAGA
>NZ_JAVRBQ020000189.1:0-30831 GCF_034531215.2 Nostoc sp. ChiSLP03a | reverse complement strand
TGTGAAGTTGCACATATCTTGATCCCCCTAAATCCCCCTTGAAAAGGGGGACTTTGATAGATGTTTTTCCGGTTCCCCCCTTTTTAAGGGGGGTTAGGGGGGATCGAATTCTATGCAGCTTTATAAAAAATTGGTATAAGTTTTTCAATATTGCTCACACAATTTCTTTGAAAGAACTAACTACAGATGAGGCTATTGAACTGTCGCGCTTACCAACTCGCTCTACAAATGGTGCTGCTTTGATGGTAGGCGTGGTGGTAGGCGTGGCGCTAGGTGTGGCAGGAGGCGTGGTTGTAGGCGTGGTGGTAGGCGTGGCGCTAGGTGTGGCAGGAGGCGTGGTAAAAGACGTGGCGTTTGGCGTGGCGCTAGGTATGGCGCTAGGCGTGGTGTTTATTTTAGGTGTGCTGCGGGTTTACTTCTGGTTGCCAGAATTACTATGGACACTCACCCTGTTTTTATTGTCTCGCAATGTAAAGCGGGTAAATTGTTTGCGATATCTGCCCCCTCGTTTTGATGAATTGATTATTTTGCCTCTGCCTTTCATGGATTTAATGATTGTGGAGGCTTATCGAAAGAACCCAGATATTGCTCGTGAGACTATTAATTATCTAATTACATCCACCAATCAGCAAAAAGTTGCAGCACAGGCAATTTCTGGTATTGCTGTAGATATTTTCAATCGTTGTCAAATGTTGAGCGATATTGTGGAGATTGCCAACCAACTAGCGTGGATTCCTTCACCATCACCAAAGGAACTTGGCATTGTACTAACCCAATTTTTGGAAATCAGTCAGAATGTCCGGGCATCACAAGAAGCAACTTCACTTTATCGTCGATATGAGTTACTGAATATTCCCATCACTGCATTACGCCAACTGGGGCAAAGTCTGGCTTTGACAAAAGATGCTCGCGTTGCTGTTTCTTTTGGCAACGCCGCACAAAACTGGCTGACTATACTAGAGACGGCGCAGCGCACTTTAGAGGAACAGGCACAGCAATCACAAGAAATTCGACAAGTTTATATTGCTGGTAATTCCCTAGACCCGGAAACAGCAAGGAATCGTTTCAAAGGGCGAATTGATATATTTCGGGAAATCGAATCTTTGGCGCTTTCTGAGCAGCCGCCAGTGCTGTTACTCTATGGTGGGCGGAGGACAGGGAAAACTTCAGCGCTGAAATATCTACCTTATAGAATTGGCTCAGATATTGTACCTTTGCTAGTAGATTTACAAGGTGCAGCATCAGCCACAACGTTAAAAGGATTGGCTGAAAATTTAGCTCAACAAATTATCGAAGCTGCACGGCGATTACCCCGCAAAGTATTCTTGCCTAATCCAGATGCCAATAAACTAGCTGAAGATCCATTTCCCGCGCTGCAAAATTGGTTAGCAGACATAGAACGCAACAACTCCGGTAAGCAATTTCTCCTCTGTTTGGATAAATATGAACGCCTGAGTGAGGTAGTGGAAGCAACAAGCAGCCGTGCGCCGCTCAATTTTATCCGTAATCTGCTGCAACATCAACACCAGTGGATTTTACTTTTTAGTGGTTCACAGGAGTTATCTGAACTTGATGATTACTGGAGTGACTATCTAATTAACACCCGTGCTTTACGAATGACTTACCTGCAAGAGTCAGAAGCCCGCGATTTGATTCAACAACCAGTAGAGAACTTCAGCAATATTTATGAACCAACTGCTGTAGATGAAATTATCCAACTTACTCGCTGTCAACCTTATCTCGTTCAGTTGGTGTGTTATGAGGTGGTGGAGTTGCTAAACCGCGATATCAGAAGAAACAGGCGAGAAGCAGATACAGCAAAAGCTACTGCACAGGATGTTAAAGAAGTTATACCTGTTGTGCTAGAGCGAGGCGATCAGTATTTTCGGGAATTATGGAAGAGTTTAACAGATAGCGATCGCTTTCTCCTACGTCGGATAATCTATGGGGAAACTCCCACACAACAAGACAAAGGTGTTATCCGCAAACTAACGCGAAAAGAAATCTTGACTCCAGAAGGCAATGCTTTTCAAGTGCCTTTGGTGCAAAAGTATATAGAACAGTTGCTAGAAGAAGAGTAATATAACAGTTTTATAGTGGTTCTTGCTTGGGTGCAGTACATTTTTGACCTCTCTCCAAACCTCTCTCCTAAAAGGAGAGAGGCTTTGAATCTTACTCCCCTTCCCTTGAAGGGAAGGGGCTGGGGGTTAGGTCTGTATTCCATGCAATTGGGAAGCGCTATATTCAAAATTTTCATCGTTAGTGTACCAACCGACATCGCTACAGGGATGACGGATGTCGCTACAGAGACAACGAATGTCACTACAGAGACGACGAATGTCACTACAGAGACGACAGATGTTGCTACAGGGACGACGAATGTCACTACAGAGACGACAGATGTCGCTATAGTCGCAGTTTCATACTATGGCAACTGGCTAAATTCAACTTAACTATGAAATATCACAGTCAGTAGAGGTAAAAACGCTAACAAAAAGCCATGCCAGGATTGTAATTGAGCTTCTGGGGTTGGTTCCGGTGGTGCTAATAAAGCTTCTACTCTTTGTTCTAAACGATCTGCACCAGAGGAACCTAATGCAGCACAGCAAATTTCCGATAAAACGGGGCTGCTACTAACTACTAATAAAAGTGATTCTGCTAACACTAGAGGGTCTACCTGCAATGCTGCATAACCATCAGCACGAAGTTCGCGCAAAGCTAACAATTCTTCCCACAAAGGCTCTGTATTCGGCAACCATGCAGTGCAAGAACGCACCCAACCCAGCCAGAAAAACCAGAACGTATCCCTGTAATAGTGATGCCCTTGCTCATGGGCTAAGACGCTTTCTAAATGAGCAGGTGAGAGAGTTTGCACTAATCCTTGGCTAACTACTAATTCTGGTTGCCAAAAACCGATTTGACCTGCAAACAGCGCGCCCGTTTGCAGCAGTCTGGCTTGTCGATCGCCAACATTCACTAAGGGGCAGTTACGGGCAGATTCTACAGATTGCCAACCTTGGAAAGCAAGTTTAATGCATGAAATGGCAAAAAATGCCAAATAAATTAATACTAATAAATAGCTAATTGAGCCTGTATACATTCCGCCCATTTGTCCTTGAGGCCCCATGAACAGCACAGCGATCGCAGTCATGAAAATTAGCAAAGGCGGGAAGAGAAACAAAAATAGCGATCGCTGCCACCGTAAACTCCAATTACCTTGGCGTTGATTCCAAGCGGATCTTAACCACCAGGCAACAGCCAAAGCATTCAAAATCATTATTAGATGCATCATTGTTCCTCCCTGGCTTGGCGTGCAGATTGAATACGTTTAGCGATCGCTGCTATTTGTTCGCTAGCTGCTTCATCTAAGCTATCAGCAAAGGCAGCAACAACATCGGGGTTCCCCACTGCGAGAAATCGCTGTAACTGCTCGTGAGCTTTGATCACTTCTGATTGTTGTTTACTCAGCATTGGCCGCCAATAGAATGCTCGCTCCTTTTTATCACAAGCCAGCCAACCTTTATCAGTGAGGCGGCGTAAAACGGTGGTGACAGAAGTATACGCTAATTCGCGGTTGGGATCGGCGAGGATGCGATCGTGTACATCCTTGACTGTAACTGAACCAAGTTCCCAGATGATATTTAAAATTTCCGCTTCTAACGGGCCTAAAGATAGTTGTTTAGGGCGGTAGTCGGGTAAGGGTGCCATAGCAATTTTCGATTTGGGATGAGCAAAGTGGAGGTAAAAATTTTAGTTTCTATTTGGCCAAGTATTAGTCAGGATGCGTAGTGGTGCTAACTTGGAATACCAAATACAGCTTGAGAAAATCTGTTCTTGTTTTAGATTACAGGATAGTGCAGCAAATATGAAAGTCTAAAAGCATAAAAATAGACTTTTTGAGTATTTTTGTATTGAATAGGTTACATCATGCATATTTGATGCTAAAAAATTGTTTGCGAATAATTGTGACTATAGTTAGTGACACCAACTAGGTAGAATGTTATTTTCGGCAGTAGTATTAAAACAGGTGTATCCAGCCCGTGAAGTTATTCGTATACCACACTCCTGAATTGACTCCAACGGATAAAGCGCCAGAATGTGCGATCGCAGTCGATGTCTTGCGAGCTACTAGCACAATAGCGACTGTCTTGGCATCTGGAGGCGAAGCTGTACAAGTATTCAGCGATTTAGATCGGTTAATTGAAGTTAGTGAAAAATGGCCCCCTGAAAAACGTCTGCGGGCTGGAGAACGCGGCGGCGCGAAAGTAGCTCGTTTTGAGTTGGGTAACTCTCCCCTCGACTGCACACCAGAAGTAGTACAAGGGCGGCGTTTGTTTATCAGCACTACAAATGGCACTCGTGCTTTACAACGGGTACAAGATTCCCCAAATGTCTTAGCAGCAGCCTTGATTAACCGGAGGGCGGTGGTGCAATTTCTTTTAGATAAGCAACCAGAGACAGTGTGGATTGTCGGTTCCGGTTGGGAAGGTAGTTTTTCCTTAGAGGATACAGTTTGTGCGGGTGCGATCGCTCATAGTATTTTGCAACAAAGCAACTTGTTACCAGAAGAACTCGCTGGTAACGATGAAGTAATTAGTGCGATCGCTCTTTACTCTCAATGGCAAGATAACTTATTAGGATTACTTTACCAAGCTAGTCACGGCCAACGATTGTTGCGTCTTGACTGTCACGAAGATTTAAAATATTGTTCCCAAACTGATATTTTAGATGTCTTGCCCATACAACATGAAACGGGAGTATTAAAGAGGGGATAGGGACTGGGGACTGGGGACTGGGGGGCAGGGGAGAAGTTGGAGTAAGTTTTTCCCCTTTGCTCCTTTGCACTTCTGCCTCTTGTGCTCAATGCCCTATGCCCAATGCCCTATGCCCTATGCCCTGTTTTAAAATCTGCAAGCATTTGCCGAAGTCTTTGTCGCCAATGGGAAGGATAAGTCCCTAGAATTGCGGAAATTTTTCTACAAGCAAGGACGGAATAAGCAGGGCGACGGGCTGGTGTGGGATATTCGGCGGTTGTAATGGGGACAACACGTTCAATTTTCAAAGGGAAGCCTAGTTGTTGTGCTTCTTCAAAAATAGCGACAGCAAAATCATACCAGCTAGCAACGCCGCTATTAGTATAGTGATAAATGCCACTAATTTCTGGGGTTAACTGAGGAATTTTCTGGGCTATAACTGTGGCTATATCTTGCGCCCAAGTCGGGCTACCAATTTGATCGGCGACAACACGGAGTTCTTGGCGTTCTGCACCTAGTCGCAGCATGGTTTTAACAAAGTTACTTTTGCCAAAGGTTCCATAAACCCAAGCTGTGCGGAGAATGATATGATGGGCGCAAGTTTCTTGAATAGCTTCTTCTCCGGCGAGTTTGGTTTTACCATAGACACTCAAGGGATTAGTCGCATCAGTTTCCTGGTAAGGGCTACAGCCATTGCCATCAAAAACGTAATCAGTTGAAATATGAATTAGAAAAGCTCCTAATTTTTGGCTCTCTTGGGCAAGAATTAGGGGTGCAGTCGCATTAATAGCGGTAGCAAGTTCGGGTTCGCTTTCGGCTTTATCTACAGCAGTATAAGCGGCAGCATTAATGATGATTTGCGGCTGCTTGGATCTGATAACTTTGCGTAGAGTATCGGGTTGGGTAAGGTCTACTCTTGGGCGTGCTACTGAGATAATATCGCCGGATGATGAGAGTATTTGTTGTAGTTCCTTACCCACTTGACCGTTACTACCAATCAGCAAAATTGATTTTGTCATTTGTCATTTGTCATTTGTCATTTGTCATTTGTCATTTGTCATTTGTCCAAGAGAAGCCACGCTCACTCTTTAATTTGGTTTGAATTAGTTCGATGAAAGACAAAGTTTATCCGCACACCATAAAAGTAAACTTATGGTATAGCAAGAGGCGGGGTATCTAACAAAATCCAATGCCCAATGCCCAATGCCCAATGCCCAATGCCCAATGCCCAATGCCCAATGCCCAATGACCAATGACAAATGACAAATGACTATTTAATCAAATACTTCAGCAGTTCTGAAAGATTTACCAGCTTGGTCTTTAGCTGATAAAATCGGTGGCCCACTCAAGGGCCAATCTATCCCTAAATCTGGATCGTTCCATAGAATTGTGCGATCGCTTTGGGGTGCGTAATAATCTGTAGTTTTGTAGAGAACTTCGGCTAGTTCTGAAAGTGCCAGAAAGCCGTGAGCAAAACCTGGTGGTATCCACAGTAGGCGTTTGTTTTTAGCACTGAGTTCATAACCTACCCACTTACCGAAGGTAGGCGAACTTTTTCTAATGTCTACGGCTACGTCAAAAATAGTGCCAGAAATAACCCGAATGAGTTTACCTTGAGGTTGTTGGATTTGATAGTGCAATCCCCGGAGGACGTTTTGTATAGAGCAAGAGTGGTTATCTTGGACGAAGTTCGTAACAATCCCTATTTGTTGAGCAAATCTTTGGTGGTTGTAAGCTTCAAAAAAGAAACCGCGATCGTCTCCAAATACTTGGGGTTCGAGTTGGATAACTTCGGGAATTTTGGTATGTACAATGCTCATTAATATTACAAGTAATATGCCACAGTTTTAATTTTGAGAGTAATTTAATACTTGTTTTTACAGGTATTATAATTAAGATTTTGACTGTGGTTTTTTTGTTTTGAATAAGTAAATCACGTTAGTTCAATTTGACAGTCATCACCAATCATAAATCGCAAGGCTTTAGGGCGACGGGGTGCAAGATTCAATTGTGCCCTTTGTCCAATCACACTATCAATAATGCGCTGATGAATTCCGGCAATTTTAGCACTTTCTAAAATAACGCTGTGTTCTAAATCAGTATCAATGAGTGTGACATTGTTAGCGATGCTACTATAAGGGCCAATAAAGCAGTTTTCTAAATGACAATTGCTACCAATGACTACTGGCCCCCGAATTGTGCAGTTAATTACTTTAGATTTTACCCCGATTTGGACTCGTCCAATAATCTGACTTTGGGCATCGATTTCGCCCATAACTGATGCTGTCAGATAGGTATCGAGAATTAATCTATTAGCTTCTAATAAATCATCTTTTTTACCAGTATCTAACCACCAGCCTTGGAGATTGTGGGCTACAACCTGTTTTTGCTGATTAATGAGGTATTGAATAGCATCAGTGATTTCCAACTCGCCTCTAGTGGAAGGTTGGATATTTGCGATCGCATCATAAATGAGGTGAGAAAAGAAATAAACCCCTACTAATGCCAGATTTGAAGGAGGGACTTTGGGTTTTTCAATTAATTGTAATACTCGCCCTGTTTCATCCACCTGAGCCACACCAAAGGCGCTAGGGTTAGCAACTGAACGTAAGAGAATCAAAGCATCTGGCTGTTGTTGGCTAAATTGTTGCAGAAAGTAACGTAACTCACCTAGTTGAATCAGGTTATCGCCCAAGTACATGACAAAGGAAGAATCTCCTAAAAAGGGACGAGCAACTTGGACAGCGTGAGCAAGTCCAAGTGGTTGGTCTTGGATGATGTAGGTGATGTTCGCTCCAAAGTATTCTCCATTTCCGGTTTTCCCTTGGACTTCTGCGCCGGTTTCTGGACTGATAATGATGCCAATATCAGTAATACCAGCCGCGACCATTTCTTCAATGCCATACCATAAAACAGGTTTGTTAGCAACTGGTACAAGTTGTTTTGCCCCGCTGTAGGTGAGGGGACGTAAGCGTGTGCCTTTACCGCCAGAAAGAATTAGTGCTTTCATACTGCTTTCATCAGGATTTAGGATTAATTACAAGTCATTAGTCAAGATAATCTGAAATCTTGACAAAATCCCAAATCATTGAATTTACATTATGGTGTCAGTATGATGTTAGTTTAGATGTACCCTAATTTAGTTGAAAGGATTAACAGAATTTGAGCAGTTTAGACGCCTTGCGTCTGGCGATAATCAGCAATCCCCGATCGGGCAACACCTGGCTACGAAAAATGCTGGCAGCTATTTATGAAATGGCTGAACTGGCGGTGCATCATCCAGATGACATTTCCTGGCACTTGCTACCAGCAAGATTAGTGCTTCAGATTCATTGGCACAGAAGTGATGATTTAGTTTCATTGCTCGCCCAGCAAGGATTTCGTGTGGTCGTTCTTGCCCGCCATCCCTTGGATGTATTGATTTCTATTCTGCATTTTGCCAACTACGAACCAGATACTGCCAGCTGGCTAAAAGGTGAAGGGGGAACTGAGATTTCCATTCTTGAGAAAACACCACTTAGCCAAGAGTTTATCAACTATGCCACTGGGAGTAGAGCAGCAGCACTTCTCTCGATTAGCCCGGAATGGTGGAGGCGAGAAGACACATTAAAAGTTCGTTACGAAAATCTGGTGAATGATGCGGTCAAGGAACTTGCCCAGTTTAACGAACAACTGGGGCTGACCCCAGTCAAGCCTATATTAGATGTGGTTTCGTTGCATTCCATCGATCGCCTCCGCACCATGAGTACAAACAATCACTTTTGGCAGGGAAAGTATGCTCTCTGGAAGAAGTTGCTTATAGCACCTGTTGCTCAAGAGATTGCTCTTGCCCATCAAAACGTGTTAGCTAAACTTGATTATGTGTGTAATGCTAACCCGACTCTAACCGAAGAGCAGGCGATCGCTAACTGGAATGCTATTGCAGTTAAAGAAAGCTTACCTCGCAGTCTCTCTATTTTTCAGAAATCAGCCATTATAGGTACTGTTTGATAACTTCGGCGGTAGCAAGTCCTGTTTTTGCCCAGCTGAACTGACTGGCGCGGTTGAGGCCAAGGGTACGTAGACGCGATCGCAACCCCGAATCAGTTGCAATAGTCTGCATCGCCTCTGTAATTTCTGCGGTATTGTAGGGATTGACTAGAATCGCCGCATCGCCAGCCACTTCAGGTAAGGAGGAAAGATTAGAGGTAATGACGGGAGTACCACAAGCCATTGCTTCGAGGACAGGTAAACCAAAACCTTCCCAGAGACTGGGGAAAACCAGAGCGATCGCTTGATTAATTATTTTTGGCAATTCGCTGTAAGGAACATAGTCAAGGAACTTTACCTGATTAGTTACACCCAATTCTGCAACTTGCACTTTTAAAATCGGGGTGTAACGCGAATCAATTGGCCCTACTAACCATAGTTCATAGTCTTTGCAGTTAGGTAACGCCGCAAAAGCACTGATGAGTCGCTGGATGTTTTTGTAAGGATCTTGGCGGCCAATATAGAGAAAGTAGTTGCGGATAGGGAGGTTGAGAGGAAGGAAGTGAGTGCGATCGTGAGCAAGGGGAATAGAGGTAATTTTACTAGCTGGAATTTGGTAAAAATCGGTAATGTCTTTAGCCGTAGTCTGAGAGATGCAAATAATATGTTGTGCTTGTTTAAAAACTTGGGGAGTGTAGTAGCGGTGGTAGGCTGTGAGTGGTGAAAAGCGTTTAGGAAAGCGCAACGGTATCATGTCAAAACAGGTAACGACAAAACGACAGTTGCTATAAAGGGGTGCTTCCGGTAACGGAGAGAATAAGAGACTCGATTTAAGGTTTTTAGATATTTGTGGTAGTTTAAATTGTGTCCAAAGTAGGCGGTTAAAATGACCTTTTGTGCCGTGGTCTGGGGTTAAGTTTGACGGGATTAAATAGCAATCAAAATTAGGATATTTTTGGGCTACTAACAGAGTAGGTTGGAAAGATTTTAAATAAGGAAAAAGGTTTTGAGCATAGTTGCCTATACCTGTTGGTTTAGACAAGAGAATAGATAAGTTAATAATTAATTGATTAGAGGAAATATTATCTACTATATTCATTTAGGATTTTTTTCATTTGCCTATAATGATTGTAAAACAATAATTTTTACATGAATTATTAAAAATTAGAGAATACTAGGGTAACTTAAGAGCCGTAACTTCTTACACAGCTTTTTTGATGATCATACCAAAGGATGTAGAAGCGAAACGCTCAAATAATAATTTTAAATGTGCTTCTTGTAGCATTTCATGTATTTGACTATAGTATGGAGGAATATCAATAAATTTATCTAAAACACGAGAACCAATATTGAAATCGAGGGGTGCTACTTGATGTCCTGCTGCAGTTAGTTTTTTAGCAATTTGTTCAAAATCTTTTTTTCTAAAAAGTACTGTTCCATAGTTGTCAATAGTTTTTTCTTCTTCTAAATAATTAAATTCTGTCGTCTGTATACTTATTCCTCCAGGAACTAGAGTCTTTAGAGAATTTTCGATAAACAGAAGTCCATTTTTAATGCTACCTAGATGTTCTAATGCACAAGCAGACCAGCAGAAATCATATTTACCTTCTAAGTAAGCAGGAATAGCATTCATATCGACATACTTTAGACTCACATTTTTAGTAAATAGTTCTTTTGTACATAACTCAGGACGGAATATCTTTTCCAAAGAAGACATATTTTGTTTAGTTTCTATCCAACCTTGTGCAGCTGATGCTGTTGGATGTAAATCTGTAGCCGTAATCGCAATATCATAAGCAGCTAGAATACTTGGCAGAGGTTCTTCACCACAACCAAAACCTAAACCTTTGCGTCCAGGAGTAAGTAAATCATATTCATATAATGCTTGTAAAATATAGCAAAATTCCCACAATTTTCGATGGTATGCTACCGGAATTTTCATCTCTTGACACCAGTAGAAAAACCAATCTGATTCAATATCATTTTGTTGACAAGCTTTGGATTGTAAGTTGATTTTTTGTGGAGATAAATTACTAGGTATTATCAACTGTTCGCGCAAACTACGAGCATATTCGTATCCCAAAGTTTTAATGTTCAAGCTTATAGCATCTGTTGTCGAAGAAGGAAGGCTATACTTTTTTTTCAATGATCTTAATAGATTCAATATAGGTTTTACGATTTGCAGTATTTTATCTAGCATAATTTTCAACTCGCTTTTTAGTTTATTATGTCAAGCTTAATTGCTTAATGTTGGTCTATTAGCAGAATTGTTACTAGTAATAAATAAGTTGATAGTAATTTATTTAACAAATATCTAGGAGAATATCTCTCTTTTGCAAACCTTGTTATGGTGTTAATTTTGATAAAGTTTTATAGCATTCATACTCAAAAATTGACTGTGAAGTTAATAGCATAAGTTGTTATAATTGTGGGTTTTTTAGACAAAAAAGATAGATTAACGAATAAATTTTAAGCTTTTATTCAAACTGAATTTAATTATACAAACAAGAGAGAAACTCTTCAGCAGATTGTTGCCATGAGAATGGTATATACTCATTTTTTATGCGCTCTACCAAATTACTGTAGTAAATATCTGAATCAAGTAGTTCTTTTAAAGCTTCATACAGTTCTGTTGGTTGAGTAGGAGAGAAATATCTACAAAAATCGCCTCCTACTTCAGGTAAAGAGCCACCATTGCTGGCAATTACAGGTTTACAGTGTTGGAGTGCTTCTACCACAGGTAATCCAAATCCTTCATAAAAGGAGGCTTGAACTAAACAGTAACAGTTTTGATAAAGAAAATCTAGTTGAGCATCAGTAACAGAACCTAGTATATGTATGAGCTTGCCATACATTTTATTAGATTCTATCAATTTATCAGTTTCTGAATGCCAACCTTTATTACCTGCAAAAATTAAAAATACATCATCACGACTAGCATTGATCAATAAATCAAAGGCTGCAATGATAGTTTTAATGTTTTTATGAGGTACTAAGCTTCCAACTACTAAAATATATTTTTTGTTAATTAATCTTTGGAAATTTACATCCAAACTATTATTTTCTTCATCTAGCAATATTTTTTTATAGTAGTTACAACCTAAACGAAAGCTAGTAACAATTTGTGAATTGTTACTAGCTAATATCCCATGATTTTTCGCATTAATGTAATCTTCTGCACTCTTCTTAGAAATACATAATACCTTATCAAATAAAGTAGAATAATCGCTATAAAATTTGGTAAAAGCTTTAGTAAATTTCTTTGAAGAAAACTCTGGAAACCTTATTGGAATAAGGTCATAACATATAACTAAAATAGTAACTTTATGCCTTTTTAAAAGCTGTAAAAATAGATAGTAGGTTTTAGGTAAATCCCAATTAGCATCAGCTATTACATAAATATCTCCTGGTTGAACTATAGAACCTTCAAATTCAAGGAAAGCTTTTTTGTTTGCTGAATTTGAATACAACCAATCAATCAAATTTAATACATCTAAAAAATTTATAAATTTATTTTTTAGCTTTAAAAAAAGAGATTGAACTTTTATATTTATTTTACTTAAAGCAAGATATTTATTAACCTTGACAAAATTTCCATCTTGCTGCTGATCAAGACTAGTCGTTCTCCTCATAAAACTACCATCAAACATAACTACTACTATTTCTATATCTGTACGGTTCGAGCTTATTTTCAGCAATTCAGAAGTGAGTTCTCGAACTACTCGATGGATTCCAGTATTTTTATATGTATGTTTTGCAGTGTGAGTACAATCGATAAATATTTTCATTCTCAAACCTATTTGAAACTATTTTGATTGCAAATTTTAATAATTTTTTACTTAAAAAACTTACCTAAGAAAACCCATAAGTAAAACACTTATTAGTTATATTCTTAGGTAAGCTATTTTACTTTTTTTCCTAGTTTCTAGTTGATGGTTATTTATGATTAAGAAAATAAATGAGCTAACTGCTCAATTTCTTAAGGTCATAATCAACCATTAACTCAACCAATTGGTTAAAAGAGTATTGAGGCTGCCAACCTATTCCAGTTTTAATTTTATCAATGCAACCAACTAACTGCACTGGTTCATCAGCGCGATAAAAAGCGGGGTCAACCGAGACATAATCTTGCCAATTAAGCCCAACACAGTCAAAAGCACACTCGACAAGTTCTTTGACAGAGTAGGTTTCGCCACTGGCAATGAGGTAGTCATCGGGTTGTTCCTGCTGTAACATTAGCCACATAGCGTAAACAGCATCTTTGGCATAGCACCAATCACGACGGGCATCTAGGTTGCCTAATTTTAGTTCATTTGCCAAACCCAATTTAATTTGGGCAACTGCGTATGTGATTTTGCGAAATACAAATTCTGTTCCTCGTCGAGGCGATTCGTGAGTGTAAGTAATACCACAGCAGGTGTAAAGGTTGTATTTCTTCCGATAGTTGACAGTCATCCAATGAGCATAAGCTTTGGCAACTCCATAAGGATTCCGAGGACGAAAGGCAGTGCGTTCGGTTTGGGGCGATTCGTCAGGTTGACCAAAAACTTCACTACTGGATGCTTGATAGAATCTGGCATCAGGTTTGCAGCGACGAATAGATTCTAAGAGGCGGGAGACACCGAGGGCTGTATATTCAGCAGTGAGAGCAGGTTGTGTCCAAGAAAGAGGAACGTAGCTTTGAGAGGCAAGATTATAAATTTCGTCAGGTTGACATTCGCTCACTACATCCATGAGGGATGATTGATCGAGGAGGTCGCCGGATACGATTTGAATGTCGCCATAAAGGTGGGTGATACGCTCTAGATTACTAGTGCTAGAACGGCGGACTAGACCAAAGACTTGGTAGCCTTTTGCTACAAGTAGTTCGGCAAGATATGAACCATCTTGACCAGTTAATCCAGTGATTAGGGCTTTTTTAGTCACGTTAATAACTTTGCTTCAGGGGGAAAAATTTTTTTATTGTACTAATTTTAAAGTACTTCTTAAATAGATCCATATCAAAACTAAGTTTAACCTGCCTTTTAATTAGTGAATGGTAGATTTCTTTCAAAATACATTTATTTTAAAAGGTGCAACTGAGCCTGCGCCCTACCATTCTCTTTTTCCTTGTCTACAAAATGGAGAGTTGGGAATTACCAGAAACTAGACCTTCATAGGAAATACTTTGCTGATAACTAGGTAATCCTGGCGCAACTTCTGCTCGAAAGGCAGCACGGCCTCCCCAACTAGTAAGATGATTAATATCAAATCCAGCTGAACGAAACCAAGCAAGAACAGCAGCAATGTTAGGAGAAAACCAATTTGAAGTATCATTACCAAGTTCTGCGTGCTCATAGAATTGACAGATCGGTAAAGAAACGCATTTAGGCGCTACTTGAGAAAGTGAGACTGTACCATTAGGTGTAACAAACCAATTATCAATTACTTGAGTTTCTATGTAGCACAAACTTTTAGTAACTAATCTCAAGCGATCACAAGCAAGTAATGGGTATCTGAGATGGTAAAGAACACCAGCAAATAGAACAATATCAAACGTTCCTATCTGGTTTGAATCAAGTTTGTATACGCTGCCACGTACGTATTCAACTTTTGAACCCAGTATTTCTTTAGCAACATTGAATCCTGTTTGACTTGGTTCTGGAAGATCGTAAGCTACAACTCTTAATGCTCCTCTACGTTCACATTCAAAGCTAAATCCTCCATCATAAGCACCTACATCCAGTACTGACATTCCAGTTAAATCTTTTGGTATCTGTAACTTGTCGCATATATCTACAACATTATTTGAACCAGGTGTGAAAATTCCTGGAGCTACTTCAAAATACTGAAACCAGTAAGATACTTGATTGAGATGTGCTAATATTCTGTCCTTATCGTACATAACTTCCTATCATTGAGAAAATCCGATATAATAATACCAATAAATAATTGATTCATTACTTAAAATTGTTAATTTTTATTCAAATTATTTAATAGCTTGAATTTCCATTTCATAACACAAACCATTGACTCGTTTTGTATCAACAATTTTTATATCTTTAAATCCACAATTTGAGAGTATTTGAGATAAGGTTTCTGGAGTGTACATATTGTAATGGTAATTTCCTTGATAATCTTGAGATCCATAAGTAACCTTTCTCAAGTTATCCCAAGAGAACTGTCCATTTACATAATCCACGATCATCGAATTTGCATCAGGACAAACGATCACTATTTTGCCTCCATTTTTTAGTAATTCGTACCAGTAAGTTAAAATGTGGTTTATAATTTCATACTCTGTAAAATGTTCAATAACATGAGCATTATATATTTCAGCAACAGTCCCTTTTTCAAATGGCAGATTTCCTATATCGGCAATTACATCAACACCATTTAATTCTCTTTGGTCTACATTAATATAATCTTGCATAATGATGTGACCACAGCCAAGATTAAGGCGTATATTGTCTAAATTAGCCGCAATTTTTTCTTGATTGAGAATTACTGGTTTTTGAGTTTCCTGAACTTTTAACCGATAACTAAATTCACTTCTGGTCATTTCATTTTCAATAATAGTGAGACTTTGCGTCTCATATACTAACTTTTTCAACTCGGTCAAAGTATCCGTTAAACTCTGCTTTTCATTCTCTACATTTTCCTTAAGTTCGGCTAATTGAGATTCTATAGTTTTATTTACCTCTGTAATAGTTTCATAAAACCCAGTTAATTTATCTTCTGTACCTTTGTTTTCCTTTACAATACCTTCATGAAGCGAAGCTAACTGGTTTTGTACACCTTGATGTACTTCTGTAATACTTTTATTTACTTCTGCAATACTTCGATCGAGTTTAGCTAACTGATGTTCCACATCTTTATTCACCTCCGCAATCCTTTCGTAAAATGCGCCTAACTGATGTTCAACATTATTTCCATTGGTAATACTTTCTTTGACAGTTTCTTTAATCACAGTTAGTAACTGTTCGATACTTTTTTTATCATCAGCGATATTCTTCTTGATTGAATTTAAATCATCTTCTAAAACTTTGTTACTAGAGATTAGAGCATTATTAACAGAAGTCTGCCGCTGCATAGATTCATAAAGAACGGAATTAATAAAAGTTACAGCTTTGGGTACTACAAAACGATTAATAATATAGTTAAGCCAACCCCAACTAATAATGTGAGGTTTTGTTACAGTCCAGTCCGAACGGGTGATAAATTCATTAGATTGTTTTACGGAATGCTGCAAATGTTGATTTGTAATTTCAGTATTATTAATTGAATCGTATTGCATACTGTCTTTTTCTGTTTCTAGTAACAAGAGATTATTTTGAAATCTTTGAATAATTTGGCTATCGATTATCTGCATGTGAGTATCGGCATTAACTAGAGAGCAGTAAACTTTTACACTAGCTTTTGCCATGTTTCTCCCTGAAAGAACTTCTACTCTTTGCTTTGCACCTATGCCCAATTGATATCTTAGATTATCATCCTTGACGAGAATCAGAATTTTTTGTGCCAACTCTTGAGAATTATCAGGTTCAAAAAGAAGACCACATTCGCCTTCCACTACTACTTCTGGAATCGCTCCTGCTTTTGCACCTATAACAGGTTTACCGTGAACCATTACTTCCAATGGCACCAGTCCAAAAGATTCATAGCGAGAGGGAAACACGAGAAAATCACAGTTAGCGTAAAGTAACTCTCGCCTTTCCTCGGAAACCATACCCAAAAATTGGATACGATCGTATGCACGATCGCCTAGTATCTGACGCGCTTTTTCTTCCCAGCCTCCAATATCTGCACCAGCAATCCAAACAAATATTTTTGGCTCTTGAGGCATTATAAGTTTTAAGGCATTAAGAAATACATCAATACCTTTTCTTGATTCTAAGCGACCAACAAAAAGAATTTGTATAGCTCCCCGTTTTAAATCTTTGGGAAGTTCACCATAATTAGTGACATTTGTATAAGTAGGCCAAGGTTGTACCCCTAAAGACTGGACAAGCCAGCGATCATCAGGAATTAAATTATAATTTGATACAACACTATCTTTAATACTGTGGCTAATAGCAATAATACTATCTGCATAGCGAATTAATTCCTGTTCCATTTGCACACAATGCTTCAAATCCTCATTCATCTGCCATTCATTCATCTTTATAGATACAAGAAGTGGTGTTACTAAGCGGACTATGAGTGGTACTTTAAATTCAGGACGAAGCATTAATATACCAATTCCTTCAAAATCCCAAAGAGCAGACTCAATAACACTTATGGGGCGCTCATGATGAATTTGTTGCACTATCTGTGCCACTTTTCTTGCCCAAGCAAGATTTTTGGAAAGAATAGGACATTGCGGTATGCCATCATAATTTTCGACAGAAGCAACTTGAATATGAGTCAGAGGTCCAATCACATCCGTACAATCTCTTGCACCACGACTAATGACAGTTACTTCATGCCCCATTTGTATTAGTTCTCGGGCAAGGGTTTGATTATATGCTCCAATTCCTCCAAATGAGTTTGGAGGAAATTCTTGAGAAATAATTAAAATATGTAGTTTAATTTCTTTAGAAATATAACCTTCTGTATTCTGGCTTTCCATATAAGAAACGAAAGGGTGATTTACATAATTCAAATTTTGCCCGAGTTTTCGTGGAAAGCAAGAATCATAATAACCACGTATAGTACCTATAACTGCACTATAAGAATAGTAAATAGCTGATTTTAATTCCAAATCGTCTTGACGCCAAGCGTTAATAAAAGTTAAGCAACGTTCTTTGAAAATATTTTTACTAGTTACCAATATCCTTGTATATAAAGATGCCGATTTCGCGGCATTTTTAATTCCAAAATACGCAGTATTTTTAGTTATTACTCTCCAGTTAAAATTATATTTCCCTAATCTGTTATGACTTTGTGCAAATTCATGCCTCACATAAGCTTGATTGGCATTTGTTAATACACCACCTGCTTTTTGCAATCTAACTGCCAAATCGGTTTCATCAAGGTAATAATCATATTGTTCATCAAAACCATTGACTGCAATCAAAGCATCTCTACGGAATGTTGAGTTAGTTCCCATTAAGTATCTATAAAAATCAGGTTGATTGATTCGTTCATCATGAATAGAAACATGATATGCTGCACCAAACAAATCTGAAATTCCTGCTTCAAACTGAAATATAAATTTATTTGCAAAAAATGTCCTACCGCCTACGCCTACAATATTTGAGGGCAATTCTTTATAACGTTTGACAATTTCAAAAAGCCAGTTGTCATAAGGCAAAGCATCATCATCAATAAAAGCTACAATATCTCCAGAAGCTTGTTGTATACCTAAATTCCGTGATACTGAAAGATTGCGCAGAGGATTTTGAACTACTCTTATATCTTTCCTAGCTGAAAGAACTTCCATCGTATCGTCAGTTGATGGACCATTAACTACTATTACCTCAAAATTCGTATACTTTTGATCTTTGAGATAGTTTAAACATCTTTTGAGATAGTCACGACGATCGCAAGTGCAGATAACTACAGAAACCCTTAATGGCTCTTTTCTATAATCTTTTTCTGTAATTTTGTCTATAATTGCATACAAACGTTCACGTATAGCATTAGAACTGAAACGATGAGCTTGTTTGATACCATGAGAAATCAGTTCATTTTTAAGGGTATTGTTTGTAAACACTGAATGAATGCGCTTAACAGCACTTTCAATATCCAGATTTTCAAGAGCACCAGGCCCTCCACCCATAGTATCTGCTATTGCTGTTCCAGAATAAGCAATTACTGGTATTTGATTAATAAATGCTTCTACTATAGGTACACAGAATCCTTCATGTTCACTCATGCATAAAAATAAATCTGCTGCTTTATAATAAGCGGGAAGGTTTTCGTCTTCAACTTTACCTACAAGAGTAACTTGTCTATTAAGTGCTAAAAGATTGATTTTGAAGCAAAGCTTTTTGTAAAAATAATCATCTTCATCATACCTACCTACTAAATACAAGTGATGTTTTTCATCTGGATATAATTTAATATAATGATCAAAAATATCTATAAGAAGGTCTTGCCTTTTATTCGGAGCTATACGTCCAACGAATAGCCAAACTTTATCAAGATTGGCTTGCAAACTTTTGACTAAATCCTCAGATATTAATGTTTGAGTAAAATCAGTAACTATAATTGGAAGTTCTTTAACTTGGCTAGCTCCTAAATTTTTAGCTTCTTGACAATTAAATGGTGAATCTCCTAAAACTAAATTATACTTGCTAATAATCTCCTGAAGTTGAGCTTGACCTTTTTGACAAAATTTATATAATACTGCTGTTTTATCAAAAAAAGTATAAGGTGTTATGTTGTGGTATACAAAGATTTTGTATCCACGCAAAGAACTGATTGCATCTGCAATTTCTGAGTAGCCACAGAAGTGATGTATGATAACAGTATCTTCATCCATACAAAACTCAGTGATATTTTTCCGGTGTTTTTCTACTCGATAATCTGCATATTTAGAAAAAATTTGTGCTTTTTCACCCTTTTCTATAAGCATCTGATGAATTCGGATTACTTGATTTGATACCGCATCACCAAAATCTAATGCGTCTAAAACCTGTACATATCTCAAACTCATGCATTTACCTCAAACAAATAGGTTTTATATATATTATTTTTTTTAGAAATTGAGCAAGTATGTTTTTTAATTCTGTTTCTTAATCTATTATTTCCTCAGCAAATTAAATTCTGTATCATAGACTTAATTAATTTTCCTTATTATTAAAGAGGATATTTTATTTGTTTTATAGTTTTAGCAGGAATACCTGCAACAACATGATAGCTAGGGATATTTCCTTTAACAACTGAACCTACTGCTATTACAGAATGTTTCCCAATGTTACAAGGCCCAATAACTGTTACATTACTAGCAATCCATACACCTTCCTCAACAATAATATCGTTTCCCTCCTTTGGAAAGTCTTCCATTCTTTCTAATCCGAATTTAGTATAGTTGTGAGTCCCGGTTATCAAACTAACATTATGACCAAAAAAAACATGATCGCTTACTGAAATGCTTCCTGATGATACATTAAATAGTGCATTATTAACAATACATGTAGGTGATAATTTTAGTCTTTGAGAATCCCCAAAAACTACATATTGGGTTAAATTTACTTGCTTGATACGCTCATCAAAATAACCTTGGGATATAAGTTTATCAAGATGATTTTCAATGCGAGATTTCATCCATATTTCTATTTTAGACTTAATAAATTTTTCAATTAGCTTGTACATAGTAATTCTTCACATAGCCTTACCTTGGTACTGGATAATTGGATTAATCCATGTACAATTTCGTTTGTAGCTGATTGGATAACAGTTGCGTTTTGAATCCAATCTAACATTTCATTACTATCGTTTGAACCATCAGCAAATGCAATATCTATAGCATAAGTATCACCAGTCAAGTGAGGCCAAACTATTTCAAATTCAATAATTGTTGTTCCCTTTTGCGACTTGGATAACCAGTCATTACCAAAATTTAGGTCTATTAGTTCAGTACTCCACCCTGAGAGGACAGTACGTAATCTATCAACTAAAGCTATGCCGACATTTGGCTTTCTAACATTATCATGGATAAAAGTGCTAACTCTGATTTTAATTACATCTCCTGGATACGCTAATTTCAGAGGTTTATTGTCTGCACAAAGTACTGATATACCATTAATTTCCGCTCTCCCTGTCCCAAATCTTTCAAAACCGGAAAAAGCTATATATGGCTTATTCGTATAAGTATTTAATTGCTTGTTAGTAATTTGACAAACATCTATTTCTACCGATTCAGGAATTTCCGCTGTATCCTGCTGTAATACTGCATTATTTACTTTATGTCTCTTATTCACTTCTTCATGCACCCATGCTTGATAGTGTTTGCATACTTCAGGTGGTTTTCCAGAATCTACTATTAAACCCTTATTAATCCAGAGAGCTTTTGAACACAGGCGTGAAATAGATCCTATGTCATGAGATACAAATAATATTGTCCCACTGGTATCTTGAAAATCTCTAATTTTGGCCATACAACGATGGACAAAGATACCATCGCCTACTGCTAAAGATTCATCTACTATTAAAACTTCTGGGTTAACGTTAATTGCTACTGAAAATGCTAAACGAACAAACATACCGCTAGAGTATGTTTTTACTGGCTCTTCCATGAAATCGCCAATTTCAGCAAAAGAAGCAATTTTGTCAAACTTTGCTTCTATTTCTGCTCGACTTAATCCTAAAATTTGCCCATTAAAAAATACATTTTGTCTGCCAGTAAATTCAGGATTAAACCCACTACCTAGCTCGAGCAAAGCAGAAACCCGCCCCTTGACTTCAATTTCACCTGTCGTTGGTGTTAACGTGCCTGCAATAATTTGCAGTAGAGTACTTTTGCCAGATCCGTTTTGGCCAATAATTCCTAAAGTCTCGCCTTTAGCAACATCTAAATTAATATCCTGTAATGCCCAAAATTCTTGTGAATGGCTTTTGCCAGGTAGTAAAATTTCTTTAAGTCTATCTCCCGGACTAGCATACCGCTTGTAACATTTCGAGATATTCTTCAGCGAAATTGCAATTTTCTCACCCATATCACTACATATTTACTACTAGAACATTCAACACTGCACAACTCGATCGCAAATAAATGATCGATTTAAGCTATCAAGTATTCCATTCTTTGTTGGAGGATACATAATTTATATTTCAAACCGCATCTTTCACATTACTATTAAGCTGATTGATGGAGTTATTTACGAGTAGAACTCTGCTACAACACATCAGCAAATGCCGGACGCAAATGCTTATATACTAAGAAACCAAAACAAAATATAATAGCGGCCATCGCAGAAGCAACTCCCCATTCACCCCAATGCTTCACCTCCCCAACTAACACTAGGTCGCGATAAACTTCAGCGATCGCTGCCATTGGATTTAACCAGAATACCAAACTCCGCCATTGCTCTGGAATTGTTGATGCTGGATAGACAAGTGGTGTAGCATAAAACCAAATATTTAAAATCACTCCTAAACTCTGCGGGATATCTCGCAAAAACACCGTTAGTCCGGCTGCTAAATAGCCCAACCCTGCTGTTAGCAATAATTGCGTTAGCCAGATCAAGGGTAATAGCGCCAAGGTAGTATGTAAAGTATGAGCATTGACCGCCACGAAAAAAATCAATGCCATTAAACCAAAAGAACTCTCAATGAATGTTGATAAAACTGGCACTAAAGGTAATAAAGCTAGAGGAAACACCACCTTCTTGACTAAATTTGGTTGTCCTAATACCGAATTAGCGGACTGCATTAAACCACCACTAAAAGCAATCCAAGGGAGTAACCCTGCAAATAGCCACAAACCAAAGGTGAAATCGTTTGCTGGTAAACCCTTGAAAGTAGTAAGTTTCACCTTCAGCACAGTGGAAAATACATAAGTATAAATCAGTAACTGTGATAGCTGATTTAGCAAAGGCCACAAGTTACCCAAAACAGAACCCTTGTAACGTGCCTCTAAATCTCGGCGTACTAAAGTTCTCAGTAAGTCGAACTTCACCCACAACTGTTCTTCTATGGGAAAGATACGCCTCAATCCTCCTACCCTACGTACAAATCCTCGCATTGCCGGCAACAATTTTTGCTCCTTCTCTCACTACTACTCACTTACCAAACTGCTCTTACTGAAGCCTATTATATTTATGAAAGTTCCTTGTTTAGCGACTTTCAAATAAAAAACATCCAACAACTTCTTGTGAGGTGGGCGTCTCATCCGCCTTTGGCTTTAAGCGGGTATCCTGCCCCTCCACAAGTAGTAGTAATTTATTTGTTGTCAATCCTTTTAGTACTTTTAAAATCTATCATCCCTAGAAAATTGTATCCAAATTATCTTCGTAATCATACTATGAATCGGTTATTGTCAAGTGTGTTTTTACTACAAATATAACTTCTGTTTGCAAGGCTGCTTTCCTTGTTAAGGATGCGAGTTTTTGCTTAACTCAAGTTATCTGGATCGATTCCTTGCGCTCGTACTCTGCTAATTTATCAGCCCGTTGACGTTATTCAATAATCAAATCTAGATAACGATCGGGTTCTTCTAACACTACCCAGCAATTGCGCCCTCGCTTTTCTGTGTCTTTAACCAAAAAAAGTCTAGGGCTCGAAAATCTCGACTTCGCAACTACTGACGGCTAAAATAAATTGTTAAATTCGCACCGATAAAGAAATCATAAAAGTCACGCCACAGCTACTCAAGAGAAGTTACTAGCAGTAGTCGTTGTATATAGTACAACGAAGTTTCCATCTTCAGCTCATCACTTAACAACCGAGTTGCATCGGGTATCTGTTATTCTAGCTGTTGCGTTGTGACAAACATTGGGTATGTACCTGTTTGGTTGCCGATTTAATTTTAAGCTGTTAAGTCAGGAGTTAGGAGTTATTCTTTCTCATCTCTTCCCCATCTCCCCTGAATTTATGAGAGCAGAGTCACGGATTCCGCTACACTGAGACTTGGTTTATCTGAATTGTAATCAGGCATGGAAATCGGACAAAAGGTTAAAGTCTATCGTTTGCGCGATCGCGTTTCTCCCCCAGTTGTAAAAAAACTCGGACAAGTGGGTATTATCCAAGGCTACAAAGTCACTGATGGTGGTGGAATCGGTGTAGTGGTGATGTTTGAAGACAATTATTCTACTTGGTTTTTTGAAGATGAAATCAAACCTGTGTAGTAGTAAAAAACTCAGATCCGGATTTTTCTTTGGCTCTGAAGTTGAAAGCACAGGTTGAGAGTCTATATTGAGTGCTAAGTTGGAGTTGAAAAGATCGGCGGTGAAAATAGGAATCAACTAATGGCTCTAATATTGACATTTTTGGGCAAAGGCGGCACCGCTCGTACCAAAATTGCGATCGCCGCCGCCAAATTATTGGCAAGTCAAGGCAAGCGCGTACTTCTAGCAGGACAAGCAGAACCAACATTGTCAATTTTGTTGGGGACTCCCATTGCTGCCGATCCTCAAGAAATCTCTCCCAAGTTACAGGCGGTACAGTTTCAAGCATCTGTACTGCTTGAGCGCAACTGGGACGAAGTGAAAAAACTTGAGGCGCAATATCTCCGCACGCCCATCTTCAAAGACGTTTTTGGTCAAGAACTGGTAGTCTTGCCGGGGATGGACAACGCCCTAGCGCTGAACGCTATTCGCGAATATGATGCCAGTGGTAAATATGATGCGATCGTCTACGATGGCACGGGCGACTCTTTAACCTTGCGAACGTTGGGTTTACCAGAATCTTTGAGTTGGTATGTCCGGCGATTTCGGCAATTGTTTGTCAACTCCGACTTGGGGAAGACAATTACTGAATCGCCCTTGATTCAACCGCTGATTAGCAGTTTTTTCAATATCAACTGGACAGCGGATAACTTTGCAGGGCCCACTAACCAAGTCAATAATTTCTTAGAAAAGGGGAGAGCCGCTCTGGCCGATCCCAAGCGTCTCGCTGCTTTCTTAGTCACCACAGGAGATCCGATTGACGTAGCAAATGCTCGTTATTTATGGGGTAGCGCTCAACAAATCGGTTTAACTGTCGGTGGTGTTTTGCTTGTGTCTATTGAGACAAATATCAATCTGTCAGAGGAATTTATACCCTTACCTGTAAGCGTCGTTCCCGACTCGCCCACGGGTGATTGGCAACCACTGATAGACGCTCTACCCAACTTTGAAGCACAAGCTTTACAGGCTCCCAAACCTATTGAAATAGACATCCACAATCGTCAAGTACGCTTATTCTTACCAGGATTTGACAAAAAGCAAGTCAAGCTCACCCAATATGGGCCAGAAGTCACGGTAGAAGCAGGAGATCAGCGACGCAATATTCCCTTACCCCCGGCTCTGAGTGGCAGACCCGTTGCTGGAGCAAAGTTTCAGAATAATTATTTGATAATTTCGTTTTAAGTTATGGGAATGGGGCATGGGGAATGGGGCATGGGGAATAGGGAATAGGGAATAGGGAATGAAACTTAATCCTAATGCCCAATGCCCAATTTCCAATGCCCAATTTCCAATGCCCAATTAATCAGTAAAAATTATGTCAGAATCAACTCCCATTCCCCCAGACCCTAACCCATCTGAAGCAATAGACTTGGTTGCAAATAATCCCAACGAACAAGTAATAGCAACTAGCGATCGCAGTGCGAAAACTAGGCAGATGTTGGGGATGAAAGGTGCTGCTGCTGGGGAAACTTCGATTTGGAAAATTCGTTTACAGCTCATGAAGCCCATCACCTGGATTCCCCTAATTTGGGGTGTAGTCTGTGGTGCGGCTTCTTCTGGTAACTATACTTGGACGCTGGAAAATGTGTTGAAGGTAGCAGCTTGTATGTTATTGGCTGGGCCATTGATGACAGGTTATACCCAAATTCTCAATGATTACTACGATCGCGAAATCGATGCCATCAATGAACCTTATCGCCCGATTCCCTCTGGGGCAATTCCCTTACCCCAGGTAATTATTCAGATTTGGGTATTACTGATTGCTGGCTATGGTTTGGCATTTGTGCTCGATGTGTGGTCTGGTCATGAATTCCCGACAATTACAGCGATCGCGATTATCGGTTCTTTCATCGCTTATATTTATTCTGCGCCTCCCCTGAAACTCAAGCAAAACGGCTGGCTAGGTAGCTACGCCTTGGGTGCAAGCTACATTACTTTACCTTGGTCTACAGGACACGCTTTATTTGGAGAACTGAATTCCACAATTGTGATTTTGACAATGTTCTACAGCTTGGCTGGATTGGGTATTGCCATTGTCAATGACTTCAAGAGTGTAGAAGGCGATCGCCAGCTAGGATTAAATTCACTACCCGTTATGTTTGGTATCACCACTGCGGCATGGATTTGTGTCGCGACAATTGATATATTTCAAGGATTGATTGCAGCTTATCTCGTCAGCATCCACGAAAATTTGTATGCAACAATACTAATACTCTTAATCATTCCGCAAATCACCTTGCAGGATATGTATTTTCTACGCGACCCCGTGAAGAACGATGTTAAGTACCAAGCCAGCGCCCAACCGTTTCTTGTTTTGGGAATGCTGGTAACAGGTTTAGCACTGGGTCATGCTGGTGTTTAATATACTTCTCAGTAGAGTTATGAATTAGGAGTTAGGAGTTAATATACTTTTAACTCCTAATTTGTATCAGAAAATGCCGTGTTAGAACTTATATCTTTCCTGATTCACGCGATTCAACCTTTGCTAATCCCAATATGCTTTATCACTGCTTGGACTGTAACTATTCTCGTGATGTTGAGTCTTTGGACGGCGGCGCGAGATAGCGTGGCTACAGCTAAGCAAATGCATCAAATCCCCTGCACTGGTTGCCAATTTTTTACCGACAATTACCGTCTTAAATGTACTGTACGCCCATATATTGCCAATACAGAAGAAGCAATCGATTGTTCTGACTATCAACCGAAGACAAATCCTTATCTGTATTAGTTAGCAGGTAGGTATTAGGAACCAGGGAGTGGCGAGAGACTGGTTAGAAAATAAGGCAGACAAGAGAGCAGGTGGCACAGAGGCAGAGGGAAAATAATTAATGCACAAATGACAAATGACAAATGACTATTAACTAATCTCTAACAATATCTTTAAAACACCCCGACTCTGGGCGTGTTCAAAAGCTGCAAGCCCTTCAATGAGGGGATAGGTGGCATGAATCAGGGGTTGCACATTAACTTGTCCTGTGGCTAGTAGCTGGAGGGCTGGGGTAAAGGGGCCACAACGGGAGCCGATGAGGGTAATTTCATCTACTACTAAGGAAGAAGCATCTAGGCTGAGGTTGCCAGCATAAGTACTTTTCAGTACAAGAGTACCACGGGGACGTAAGGCACGGCGGGCGATCGCAAATCCTTCTGGATTGCCAGTGCATTCTACTGAGATATCGAAATATCCATCTGTAATATCATCAGCTAGACTCGTTTTTATTCCCCGTGCTTCTAAGTTAGCCAGTTTTTCTCGATGACGCCCCACAGCTACGAGTTCACAGCCAGTTAGAGCTAGTGTCTGAGCTACTAATTGCCCTAGTTTGCCATCTCCAACTACTAGCACCCGATGGTTTGGATGCAATGGCACTTGCTGCTGAATTTCCAAAGCTGCTGCTACAGGTTCAGTAAATGTTGCTACTTCTGTCGGCACATTATCCGGTACTAAATGCAGGTTCTCTACCGGCAAACAAAGATATTCACTAAAGGCACCGTTGCGATTGACAATACCCAAAACTGTACGATTTTCGCAATGAGTTGGTTGTCCGCTACGACAAAACCGACAATGCCCACATACAGCATTGATTTCTCCAACTACGCGTTGGTTAACTAAGTGTTCTGGCCCTTGTTCGACAATGCCGACAAATTCATGCCCTAAAATACCAGTGTAGGGATAGTAGCCTCTAAGTAGTTCCAGATCGGTATTACAGATACCTGCACGCAAGACGCGTACTAAGGCTTCTCCCTGTGGCGGCTCAGGAACCGGAATATCTGTGCGTAATTGCAACTGCTTATTTTCGAGCCAAAGTCCTTTCATTTCTCTTCACGTCCTTTGCCTAATTATGTTGTCAATATCACTTTGAAAAATGTTTGCAAATAAATATAGGGGCATACATCCGTAACCGCATACCCACACCTATGTCTCTGTAGAAGGTATTTCTTTAATTTTGGTTACATCAACTTTGCTTAACCAAGTAACTAAATCGTCTGAGCCAAGTGCAATCTCACTTCCCAAGGTTTTGATATAGAGAAGCCCGTCACTGATAATTAAATCTCTAATTGGGTACCATGAATCTCGTGTTCTAATCAGAAGTTCTAACGGAATCCCTAGTCTTGAACTATGCTTGCAATATTTCCACCAGGCTCGCCATAGGATTACACATTTAGTACAATTCATTTGATAGCCTTTGGGAACTTCGCAGTATTGATACTGATAGAAACCCCGACTATCTACTTCTCCTTTCAGGATATAACTATATTCTGCTAATGCCTGATTTATCAATTCCCACTGGGTTGATTTTGGAGAAATCGAGAATTCAGATCGGGTGTTAGATAGTTGAGCAGTGGCAATTACGCCTTCAGATTTTGCTGTCAGTTGGTTGATTTTATACACTGTTTGCGCTGTCAAAACAGGATTTGACAACAAAACGTCTTTTTTCTGAATAGAGTTTTGTACAAACTCTCGAATTAAATCTAGATTAGACAACATAAAATTTTTTATACTAAATTAACCAGTGTGATGAAAGCCACAATACTACTTAAATTAATAACTACACTGGTCTGGCGCTGAAATCGGGATTATTACCAGCTTTATTTATACTCAATTCTTTGTTTAACTAGAGTTTTGTTAAGTTTAATATCGGTTATGCTATTTTCCACTAAGCTGATTAACAAGATCGCTGTTTCCAGTTTAACGAGTTGCAAATTAATGCAAATTAAATTTTTACACCTTCGAGAAAAGGTTGAAATACCGGAATTAATTCGGGACGACTAACCACAAGGGTGGGAAAAGAGCGATCGCTATAATCTTCTCCCGGTGACAATGGAAACGGCTCTGACTTCAGCGAAGCCCAGACTCCACCAGCGGCTTGGACAATTACCCAAGCCCCCGCTAAGTCCCAAACTTTTGGTGTCGCCTCAATTCCACCGAGAGTAGCCCCAGTAGCAACTGTCAAAAAGTTATAGCTAGCTACACCCAACATCCGAATTTTGCAGGGAAAGCCGTTGCGGATAACTGCGGTGCTGCGGGAACAAAGGTTAAAAAAGTGATTGTTGCTAGGACTATCTATACTAGTGTGGATAGGGTGGTGGTTGAGAAATGCTCCTGTTGGTGTTGCTAAACCAGATGAACCTGCCCAGAAACCATGAAAAGCTTGATTCAAGGTTGGTGTGTAAACATACCCAAAAATGGGTGTACCTCGATACAGTAAACCCAAAGATATTGTCCAGATGGGAATGCCGCGTGTGAAGTTGGTTGTACCATCTAGAGGGTCAATTACCCAGCACCACTCCGTACCGGGAAATGACTTATCGCTCTCTTCGCTCAAAATGCCGTAGCCAAGGAAACTAGAAGCGATCGCATCCCGAATTTCCCGATCTGCCCATTTATCTGCTTGCGTCACCAAACTACCATCAGCTTTTTGGTCAGCCTGTACTTTCCCAAAATCTTGCATTAGCTGTTTGCCCACTCTGGTAGTGGTGGTTTGGGCAAAATCAAGAATTGTTGTCCAAAAATCATTCATTGGTTATTAGTCATTAGTCATTTGTCATTCGTCCCATGCCCATGCCCTATACAGTTTAATCTAAATCACTTTCTAAAACAGATGCGATCGCTTGCTTTGTACTTGTTTGAAATTCTGTAATGTTCACCCGATTCAGAAACCAAATCGATAGCACCATTCCCACGGCTTCTAGAACGAATACTAGTCCATAAGCTAGTTCCTGGCTTGGTAAAAAGTTGCGTCCAATATCCAAAACTGTACCTCCGATTACCACCGCAATTCCTCTAGAGATGGACTGCGCTAATCCCCAGGCCCCAATAAACGTACCTGCGGCTTCTGCTGCGGTCAGATCCAACATCAAGCTAATTGCTCCCGTTGTTAGGAAACCTGTAGCTAAACCGAATAAGACTAAACTTAGTTTGAGAACTGCTGCATTAGCTGTAAATCCTGATATAGCTAGCAAGATTGCACATAACGCTACCAACATACAGCCAAAACGTGCAGTTCTGCGCTTACCCAAACGCGGGACAATATAAAAGCCCGTAACACCGTAGGCAATCAGTAGACCCGTTCCATAAAAAACATTTAATTTGGTACTTTCCGCTAAGGGCATTTTAAAAACTTGACCCGCATAAGGTTCTAAAATCGGGTCTTGCATAAATAAACTGATGGTCATCACCAATAAAAAGGTGAAAAATATTCCTGTTTGTGGGCTAGCTGTCAATATTTTCCAAGCATTGTTTAGAGTGATGCTATCTTCGCGGTTCACCAATGTGGAACGGGTTAAGTATTGGGAGTATTTTTTTTCTACGCCAAATGTCGCTACAATCGCTAAACCAAATACAATTGCTGGGACGATAAAAAATAACCTGTTGACCGATCCTTGCAAAGTTTCTACGGTTGCTTCTGGCGTTAACTGTTTTAGCAAGCTGCCACTGATAATCGCCCCAACAATAATCCCTACCATTAGCATCGACCAAACCACACCGACTACTTTAGAACGGTTATCTTCTTCAGATATATCGACTAACAAAGCAGCAAAGGCAGTACTGCTAGCACAAATTCCTAGACCGTATACAGCGAAAACTAAAGCCAAAAGTGCTGTCCAGCCGATTGTTTGGGTTGTCCATGCCCAACCACCTGCATTAGTAGCGGCAAGATTCATCTGCCACATTACTTGTACAGCTAAAAATGCTGCGATCGCAAATATTGCCGCGCCTACCCAAACATAAGCTGTGCGGTGGTTTCCCCATAACGGCTTGGCATCGGAAATCTGGCCGAACCAGACACGGGAAGGAGCAACAAATAAAGGCAGTGCTAGAACTACTGATACTAGCGTCGCTGGAATTGCTATTTCTTGAATCATGACTCTGTTGAGTACTCCCAGAGTCAAAATGGACATCATACTCAACCCCATTTGAAATAAACCCAGCCGAAACATGGTCAGCAGGTTTACTCTTGGCACAGATAGGGATTTTGTTTTGGTATCAAATACTTCACCACTTGCCATAGCTACTTTTTCGTATGGTTTATATAAGATTTAATCTCTCTCTTTAAATAAAGATAAACCCTACCCGCTCGAAATCAGCGAATGAAAAGTGAAAGTTGCGATCGCGTAGCTCACCGTTCGCGTAGCATCTCGTAGAGAAGGTATCGTAGTTATTTAGTAAATAGTTATACATCTTATACCAATTAAAAATGAATCTGCATATAATGGGGAGAAGCAAACTAGGTAAGTTAACAGAACCATGAGCCGCCCATTTAAAATTGCGATCGCCGAGAGCGAAGAGGAACTGAAAAAACGCCTACAAACAGTGTCTT
>NZ_JAVRBQ020000188.1:0-43539 GCF_034531215.2 Nostoc sp. ChiSLP03a | reverse complement strand
TAAAAGTCATGAAATTGCCGGACAGATGTTTGATAATGAATACGATTTAGCGATCGCTGTAATGGATGGAATGAAAAATCGTAGCGAAGCTGGTGAATACACACTGGAGCGTTTTATATTTAATTGCACCTAGCTACTTAGAAAAAAGAATAGAATTACTTGTCAATTCTACTAAAAAATTAACTCAAAATTAATACATTGGAGTTAGCTAAACCGTAGAAGCAATTCATAAATTGCTTCTACAATTAGCCCCTATATTACTTGAATGGAAACCACTATGAGTTCAGTGAAAACCAACATCATCTAAGATTAATACTGGGTTTCACTGCATTCAACTACCTTGATTAGGCGGTATTTGCTCAGGTGGCGTTTCTGCTGGGGGAGCGAGTACCGCATCCGGCGCAATGTCTTCTACGGGAATCGGTTGCTTATCCTCAATTTCAAAATCTGGTTGCGCTGCTTCTACCAATTCAGGAGATGGGGGATGTGGGGGAATCGCTTCCGGTACACTCTCGGTTTTTGCTTCGGTGTCGGTAGTAACTGTCTCCTCTGCTGGTGGTTCTGGTATGACAATAGTTTTGTCAATAATCTCAATGGCAGGTTTCTCTGACAGTACAGAAGTAATATCTTCAGGTTTGGGGGTTGTGGGTGTTTTTTTACTCACAGTCTGTTGCACCTTGTCTTTCGCGCCACTGAAGGTACTACCAAGACCTTTTTGCAACTGTCCCAGCCGTTCCTGAAGGGACAACTTATTCACCTGTTCTTGAATGCCAGTTTTTACCGTCTCAGTACTGGGTACTTGGGTTTGTTGTGCCTGTGGAGTCAATTGCCGACGTAATGATAGAGTTTGCCAGCCAAACCAGACCAAAAGAGCCACACTAGCCACATGACCGAGCAACAAACCTCCAGTAATGCGTGGTGCAAACACCCATAAGACTAAAGCGTAGAATAATCCTACACCACTCCAGATAAAGTCATTCTTGCGGTGGATTTCTGGGAAAAAGAAAGCTGCTATGTAAATGGCTAAACTACCAAGACCCACTACCAAAGCTAGGACAAATGCCAGCATTATTTGGTTACTCCTTACTGCGTCCTTTGATTATTTCAATTTTGCAAATTTTGCCAGTCAATTGTTGATTTAGATACAATTTAAAATTAATTATCCATGTTAGTTGTGGATTTTTGTGGTTTATATCAAGTCTTAAGGTCTTCTTTAGGGGAGAAGGGAAAATATCGGACTACCCTTAAAGTAAAAGGATCTGCAAGAGTTAGCCAGAAATTTTTTATGACACTACAAAGCTTTGGTGTGATTGGATTAGCCGTTATGGGTGAGAACATCGCTCTAAACGTGGAACGTAATGGCTTTCCAATCGCAGTATACAACCGCTCGCGCGATAAAACCGACAGATTCATGGCAGAACGTGCGCCAGGACGGAACGTCAAAGCCGCCTTTACCCTAGAAGAATTTGTTGCTGCATTGGAACGTCCCCGCAAAATTCTAGTAATGGTGCAAGCTGGTAAGCCAGTAGATGCGGTGATTGCTCAACTCAAACCCTTGTTAGAGGAAGGCGATATCATTATCGACGGTGGTAACTCTTGGTTTGAAGATACAGAACGACGCACTCAGGAATTAGAACCCGCTGGACTTCGGTTTATCGGGATGGGTGTTAGTGGTGGTGAAGAAGGTGCGCTAAATGGCCCCTCACTGATGCCTGGAGGTACAGAAAGCTCCTACGAATATCTGTCACCAATTTTTAATAAAATTGCTGCCCAAGTTGATGATGGCCCTTGCGTAACCTATTGCGGTCCTGGTGGTGCTGGTCACTACGTTAAAATGGTACACAACGGCATTGAATACGGCGATATGCAGCTGATTGCAGAAGCATACGACTTGCTGAAAAATGCTGCTGGATTAGACCACAATCAGCTACACGAAGTTTTTGCCGAATGGAACACCACAGACGAACTCAATTCGTTTTTGATTGAAATTACGTCAAAGATTTTCCCCTACATTGACCCAGATACAAATCTACCGTTGGTCGATTTGATTGTTGATGCCGCAGGGCAAAAAGGAACCGGACGCTGGACAGTGCAAACTGCAATGGATTTGGGAGTTGCTGTACCGACAATGATTGCAGCGGTGAACGCCCGAATCATGTCTTCCTTCAAAAAAGAGCGGGTAGAAGCATCCAAGATACTTACAGGCCCTTCTGGCAAGTATGAGGGAGATACCAAAGCCTTTATCAACATGGTGCGGGATGCCCTGTATTGCTCAAAAATCTGTTCTTACGCTCAGGGCATGGCACTGTTAGCTACAGCTTCAAAAACCTATAATTTTAACTTGAATTTAGGTGAATTGGCGCGGATTTGGAAGGGTGGCTGTATTATTCGTGCTGGATTTTTGAATAAGATTAAGAACGCATTTAACGTAAATCCAGCGCCACCTAACCTGCTGTTGGCTCCTGAATTCAAGCAGACGATTCTCGATAGACAAACAGCTTGGCGCGAAGTGTTGGTAACATCAGCAAAACTGGGAATTCCAGTGCCAGCATTCAGTGCGTCATTAGATTATTTTGACAGCTATCGACGCGATCGCTTGCCCCAAAACCTCACTCAAGCCCAACGCGACTACTTCGGGGCGCACACCTACGAGCGACTTGATAAGCCCGGAGTCTTCCACACTGAATGGACACCGATTTCTGAAGCATCAGTGCAAACTTCCACGCCAAGAGAGCTGCAAACTTCAGAACCAACTACACCTACAAATTAGAGAGTTTTAGTTTGTAAATTGAAAGTGGCTCTGAATTCAGAGTCACTTTTTTGTTAAAACCATTTTCAAATTAAGCGACTGCGGTAATACACCTCTTGCAAAAATCCTTGAATCACCCCTCCCCAACCCTCCCCGATGTATTGGGGAGGGGGTAAGATTTCAAGTTTCCCCCCTTTATAAGGGCAGGGCTGTTTCGTTCCCGAAAAAGCGCTGATTTACAAGCGTTTCAAGCAAAAAAATCAGGTGACTAAAAAATCTGATTGCGCAAGAAAATGGTGTTAGCACTTACAGCAGTTTGCAGCTAAATGAGGTACAGAACCAAGGATTCACAAATCAAATTATTCTTCTGCCTCCCGCCTCAAAACCAGTGACTTTGTACCTTATGCAAAAGAAAACTGCTGTAAATTTCCCGATTGAATTGGTAGTTTATGTAAAGAGGCTTTTGATATTTAGTTTTATCATTGGTTTGGCGTATTATTCTTTCCAAGATATTTGGCTTTTAATTCTTCTAATTCTTCATCTATTTTGCTTTTACTAGTAGGCTGAGGTGTCGGGTTTGGTGGCTGTATTTTATTTGGTTGAGGTTTACTACCACCCATAAATTGGGTTTTCATTTCTTCTAATTCTTTCTCAATTTGACTAGGAGATTTCGATACAAAAGCAGGTGAAGAATTTGGTGGTGATTGAGAAATCGGTTTTGGTGCAATCGCTGGCTTTGATGCTGCTGGCGAGTATTTATTTAAGTCCTTGAGAACTTCATCTACTGTTTGATAACGCCGAATTGGAATACTTTCTAGCATTTTGTTGAGAATGCGACTCAACTCATTCCTGACGGGAGTTTTCAAGTATTGCTGCCATACCCAAGTATCGTTATTCGTATCATAAGAATCGAAGGGCGATCGCACTGTTAATAAATTAATACAAGTCGCACCCAAACTATAAATATCACTGGCAAAAATAGCCCTACCTCTCATTTGTTCCGGGGCAACATATTCTGGACTACCAATAGTAGTACCAGTTTTATTTAAGGCAGCGCCAGTGGCAGATTTAGCAGCACCAAAATCTACTAGTACTAGTTTGCGATCGCTCTCGCGTAAAATAATATTTTCTGGCTTAATATCTCGGTGAATTACGTGTCTGGCGTGACAAAATTGCAATACGGGTAATAAATCATTTAGTAATTGCCAGATTTCTATTTCACTAAAAGCACCCCTATGTGCTAATTCCTGGGCTAAGTTTTGCCCGTCGATAAATTCTTGTACAAGATACTGCCGATTTTCTTGGGTAAAATATGCCAGTAGTTCGGGAATTTGGGGATGTTTGCCCAATTCATCTAACTGTACTGCTTCTTGGTTAAATAACTCTACAGCTTTTGCCAGAGTGCTAGTGCCTTGGGATTGAGGATAAAATTGCTTAATTACGCAGCGTGGTTTTGAAGGTTTATCCTCATCCACAGCTAAGAAGGTTTTGCCAAAACCACCTTGTCCGATTGGTTTGATCGCACGGTAACGTTCTTTGAGGAGTAATTTTGCACCGCAAGTCACGCAAAAATTGACATGATTGGGATTTTCAGGCTTAGGACAATGGGGGTTAAGGCAGTAGCTCATATAGGCGATCGCTCTTATATCTCTTTATTTTACTGGCGTTAAGGGTGGAGACTTTTGCGAATCCGTTAAAATATGAGCGATCTCTACGACGGGCTACGCTTACGCACTACTAACTATTACAGCGCGGCGGAAATCAAGCCACCATTTGAAAACTTGCAAAAGCCTTGATATACAAACTTTTGACTTTTGACTTCCGCCTTGCGGTACTACCCCATACCTTCCATAACTGGATGGAAGTAGAAGGCGAACCCCAATACTGTATAAGCTGCTAATAACAAAGTGCCTTCCAGCCAATTAGACTTTCCATCGGAACTAATACTGTTGGCAATCAACACTGACACAACTACAGCGACTAATTCAAAGGGTTTGAAATCCAAATCCATTGGTTGCCCCAATACCCGCCCTGCTATAACTAACACGGGTGCAACAAATAAGGCAATCTGCATACTCGATCCCACAGCTACCGAAAGGGAAAGATCCATCTTGTCTTTCATCGCCACGGTGACTGCTGTGGCGTGTTCAGCCGCGTTACCAACGATGGGAACCAATATCACCCCTGTAAACAGCGCCGTTAAACCTAGCTGAGATGTAGCCACTTCCAGAGAATCTACTAGCATTTCTGACTCAATTGCCACTAGTAAGGTACATACTAGCAACACGCCAACCCACAAAATCATATTTGGTTTCGCGTGAGGGGTTTCCTCTTCTTCTGTCTCCGCTACACCCACATCATAAAGATAGGAGTGGGTTTTCATCGAAAATAGCAGCGTTAGCGCGTAAACCAAGATTAAAACTACGGCAACAGCAATAGAAAGATTTTGCAATGTTTGTTCGTTAATTCCTTGAGAAGTATAGTTCATTGCTGTTGGCATCAAAATGGCAATCACTGCCAAATTCATCGAAGCAGCATTCACCCGCGCCACAATTGGCTGAAATGTCTGTTCTTTGTAGCGCAGTCCTCCCAAAAGCATGGAAAAACCCATCACTAGTAGTAAGTTGCTAATAATCGATCCCGTGATACTAGCTTTGACTACATCTACTAACCCAGCGTTTAACGCTACTAGGGCAATGATTAATTCTGTAGCATTGCCAAAGGTGGCGTTTAACAAGCCCCCCAGCGATGGCCCAACTACCACAGCAATTTCTTCTGTAGCTGTACCCATCCAAGCTGCTAAGGGCAGAATTGCTAATCCGGCTGTAATGAAAACTATTAATTCTCCCCACTCCAGAAAGTGGGCTGCTACAGAAACCGGGATAAACAGTAGTAAAGCGAAAAGAATAATGTTTTTGGTTGACATTTGTTGTCTTAAGTTGAGGGTATCATTCACAGCGAGCAATCCTAAATTTTAAATTTGGAGTGTTGAATTAACAATTACTTTCACTCAGCACTCCCATAGGATACTCTCAACCGCCTGTAGAACAATTCAGAGATTGTACTGTTTTCCGTTCACCGCTGTGGATGTTGTGTAAAGCAAAATTGCGATATAATGAGTTTTCGTAATCTTTTGTTGCAAAACTATGAATTTGAGCCAAAATATTACATCAAAAATGGGGTTTAATATATTAAAAGACAATTAAATTTTTGATTGGCGCTTAAGAAGAGAAAACCCCTAACTAAGGCTTTGTTCAATGGCCAATTACTTTAAGCCTTCAAGGAAAGGGCTGTGCGATAACGCAGATTTCCGACTAAAATAAAACTGCCTCGTCAAAAATTTGGTTGGATTCCATAGTTGTTGTTTATACCGGATTTTGTGTAAAAACTATTGGAGTAAGGTTTACACAGAATTATTTCGGTGCAACTGCAAGTTTTTTGTTTTGGATAAATATACATGACTTCTGCTGACCAAATGCCAGCTAGCTCTGGCTCAACGTTAACATTACATTCAGATCCCAATAACACCAAAGAAACCGATCCCCTGAGAAAAGCTAATGGTGTTTATGTGACGGTGCATGGTCATTTTTACCAGCCACCAAGGGAAAACCCTTATCTGGACGCAATTGAACGCCAACCGAGCGCTGCACCTTTCCATGATTGGAATGAGCGGATTCATTGGGAATGCTATCGTCCAAACGCCTTTGCCAGAGTCTTAAATGAGCAAGGCGAAGTGGTGGGGATCGTCAATAATTACGAGTATTTCAGTTTTAATATTGGCCCAACGCTGATGTCGTGGCTAGAACGCTACGATGTGGAAGTTTATCAGCGGATTTTAGAGGCGGATGCCAAGAGTAGCCAACGCTTGCATGGTCACGGCAATGCGATCGCGCAAGTATACAATCACATCATCATGCCTCTGGCGAACGAGCGCGACAAATATACCCAAATTCGCTGGGGTAAAGAAGACTTCCGATCCCGCTTTGGCCGCGATCCCGAAGGAATGTGGCTAGCAGAAACTGCTGTAGACTACGCCACCCTAGAAGCTCTTGTGGCTGAGGGTATTCGCTTCATTGTCCTGGCACCATCTCAAGCACTGCGTTGCCGTCCCCTCCCAACTCCAGATCGTCCCCATCCTGAATGGATCGAAGTCGGCGGTAGTCAGATTGATTCTACCCGTCCTTATCGTTGTTATTTGAAGCCCACATTAGACACTTCATCTTCACCTCTGAGTGCAATCGCCACTAGCCCCAAGGATGCTAGTACAGAAGAATTACCCTACATTGATATCTTCTTCTACGATGGCCCGATATCGCGGGATATGGGTTTTAGTGATGTCGTTTATAATTCCAGTCACTTTACCGGACGTATTGGTTCGGCAGTGCGTGGGGATCATCGTCTGGCACAGCTAATTTCTGTGGCGACAGATGGAGAAACCTTCGGACATCACAAAAAGGGAACAGAGAAAACTTTAGCCTACGCCTTTACCAAAGAGTTTCCTCAACAAAGTTGGACGGTGACGAACTTCGCCCACTACCTGAGCTTAAATTCTCCCAGTTGGGAAGTGGAATTAAAGTCAGTCACAGCCTGGAGTTGCGCCCACGGTGTCGGCAGATGGGAGGATGACTGTGGTTGCGGTGGGGAAGGCTCAGTTTGGCATCAGAAATGGCGTCGTCCACTGCGGGATGCTCTAAATTGGCTGCGGGATCGGCTAACTGAAGTGTATACAGAACATGGTAGACAGTTATTTCGCGATCCCTGGCTAGCGCGAGATGAATATATCCAAGTAATACGCGATCGCTCTGCTACCAATGTCAACCGTTTTCTCGCCCGTCATCAAACCCACAAACTAACCGCAGCCGAACAAGTAGACGCTTTGCGCCTATTAGAAATGCAGCGTCACGCGTTGTTAATGTTCACTAGTTGTGGCTGGTTTTTTGAAGAAATTTCCCGTCCAGAAGGGACACAAATTCTGCGCTATGCCGCCCGTGCTTTGGAATTGGCAGGGGAAGTGGCCGGCGTGCAGCTGGAAAAAGGCTTCGTCAAACATCTAGGTTTAGCCCCCAGTAATGTGGATCAGTTCAAACACGGTGCAGAAATTTATCGGCAACTAGTGTTAACTGCCCAACTTGGCTTTAAGCAAGTTGCAGCCCATTACGCCATTACTTCCCTGTTTACCAATCAGAAACCAGCAGAAACGCACAATTCTCTACCGAGAAAAGATGCTGCTGACAAACAGTCTCAGCGTTACCAGAAGCGGGTTTATTGCTATGCTGCCAATGAGCTAGATTACCAACTGCAACGTATGGGATCGCTAACTCTGGCTGTGGGAAATTTAAAGCTGGTATCAGAGATTACTTGGGAAAGTGAGCATTTGGTATTTGCAGTCCTACATTTGGGAGGCTGGGATTTCCACTGTGGCATTCAACAATTTACTGGACGGCGTGACTACAGCAAATTAAAAGAAAAGCTGTTTGGGGCGCTAAAACAAGCTAGTGCGGCTCATACGATCTTGGCGATGACACAGCTATTTGGAAAAGAAGCTTTTAACTTGCAAAATCTATTTGCTGAAGAACGCCACCGGATTATGCGGCTGTTGAGTCAGGAAACACTGGCACGTTTAGGACAGTTATATACTCAAGCCTACCGTGATAATTACGGTGTGCTGATGGCGTTTCATCGTGATGAACTTGCAGTACCGCAAGAATTGCAGGTGGCAGCAGATATTGCTTTAGGGCATCGCTGTCTGATGACATTGCGATCGCTTGAGCAAGAGATTGCCGATCCCCAAAAGAGTTGGAGTCACATCTTAGAATTGGAGGCGATCGCCACTGAAGCAAAACATTTGCGTTGTCGGCTGAATATTCCCGACGGTAAGCAAATGTTAGAACAGTTAATTGCGCGATCGCTCTGGCAACTGTTGCACGATGCCAATGATACCTTTAATGCAGATATCCAACTGTTGGAACGATTGATTGATGTCGGGGATCAACTAAATATTCATATTTCCCTACAGCGATCGCAGGAATTATATTTTAGTTGTCTGCAAAGTCAGATAGCACCAGTGTGTATTACTAGCGTTGGTAATGAAGCAGATAATCAGTGTCTTCAGTTGCTCAAGTTGGGTAAAAAGTTAGCCGTTGATGTTAGCTCGATCTCAAATCAGTTGAAATAGATGTAGGGACACTACAGCGGTACATTGGTGTCAACTTCAGCCATAATAAGCAGTTTGTAGTGGGGACTTCAGTCCCCAAAGCTAGGACTAAAGTCCTTACTACGAACAAACATTTTTATTCAGCTTGATTTGCCGGACATGATATTATATAATCCATGTCCGGTAAATTAGTTTCGAGATGACAAGTATTTAACCGGAAATGATATTACCTAACGTGAGAGCGATCGCAATGGTAGGGATAAAGCCACTCACACTTGAAGAGTCCGCGTGTATGTTTTTCAAAAAATGTTCCTGCATGGCGTCCAGGTGATATATCGATCCCAGCTTTCGTTTTAATCTCATATAACCAGGGAAAGGCTACTGCAAAAATAGCTATGATAGTGAAGAAGTAAAAAAGGGTAGTTCTAATATTGAGAAATATTAGGGAATTGCTATTTTGATTTTGAGGCATAGAAATGAGGAGAAACTAATAGCTCATACCATCGTAACCTAAAGTTCAAAATATCGCCTAAAACGCAGATCGATATTATCTGTTTTCTGCTGATTGCAAGTAAAACAGAGAGTTTGGAGATTGCTGATATCATTTTGACCGCCACGAGCCAGGGGAATGATATGGTCGATGCTGAGGTTAGTTTCTACATTAGTTTTACCGCAGCTTCGGCATTGATATTGGTCGCGTTGAAAAACATATTTTTTGACTTCCGGCGGGATACGAATGCGGGGAGTTTTGGTCATTTGTTTTCTAGTTACTCAGAAATCTTTCCAAGCTTGGGACATCTACCCAACTTGCTTTTTGATGCGATTCATGAGACAAATCCATCAACAGCTGAGAATAAATTCCTTCGCGTAGTGATGGTGTAATTTCCTGATGGCGGTCAATTCCTTGCACCCATTGGTCTACTACGCGGATAAATGCCGAAATCCGGCCATCAGCATAATTTTTGGGAAAAATTAACCGATTCGGTATTTCTATTTCTGTTAGAGATTTACCTGGCTGGGAACCCCAAACACGAAAACCATGTATATAATCTTTTTGATTTTCACTGCCTACAATTAATGTACCGCGATCGCCATATACTTCTACCCAATGGGTTCTTGCTGCATGAACAACCGCACTGATAGAAAGTTGGCAAGGTGTACCATTGGCTAATTCCAGCGTTAATATACAATTGTCATCTGTATTCACTGCCTTAGATTCCCCGCTAATCGGGTCAACTCGTGTAGGAATAGCAGTAGTTAAATGAGCGTTTAATCTACGCACTGGCCCGAATAACCAGTGAATATAATCGAAGGCGTGAGAACCTAAAGATCCCAATGCACCGCCTCCTTTCTCTTTCTCAGAATACCAATTCCAAGGGCGTGAAACATCAGCACGAGAAGAACCTAACCAATCAATTTTAATTAGGCGTAACTCACCCACATATTTTTCTGACAATAATTCTGCAAACAATTGCCATGCTGGTACAAAGCGAAATTCAAAGTCTACAGTTGCAATGACGCTTTTGACTTTAGCTAACTGATAAAGTTCTTTCGCTTCAAATACATTTAAAGTTGTCGGTTTTTCTAATAATAAATGTTTGCCAGCTTGTAGTACAGTTTTTGCCATTTCATAGTGCAAAAAAGGCGGTGTAGAAATGCTGACGGCTTGCACTTCTGGTAATGCCACAATATCTGCAAGGGAGTTGGAAGCGTGACGAATATTATGGGATTCTGCTATGGCTTCAGCTTTATTTATATCGCGGTGATAAACAGCAACTATCTCAGTCCGAGAATGTGCTTGGAATCCGGGTATATGGACTTTTTGACCAAATCCAGTGCCGGCGATCGCAACTCCAATCATCTAATTTTTATCCTCATATTTATGCAACTTATTATTTACTTATAATTCACATCTAATATGTAGTTATATCAAAGTTTATCGGCGATATTTTCCTCCTGCTTTGCGGTTGCTATTGAGTTGATAACATCTAGCGATCGCTCTTTTGAATCTAGTATACTATCAGATAGGTTTATCGTAAAACTCTAATTGTAAAGGGGTAACGATAATGCTCGCCATTGTAAGCTTTAACAGCAGCAAAAGTCACTACAAAGGATTGTAGTAACAGTTTGAATAAAATTAACAACATAAGTATAATTAATAAATTATCTAAAGTATTTTTTATTTGATTAATTGAACCATTAGTAGTCACTGCTAGACTCAAACTAGTTATTACTAAAATTAATGATATTGCGATCGCAATAAAAGTATAAAAAGTTAAAGAGATTTGAAAATTTAAAGATTCCTTACCTTGTAAATCAATCCAAGGATATTGAGACTTTTTCAAGTGCCAAATTATGAATGGAGGCAAAATATTTAAAGGTAAATATAAAGGAATGCCAATAAATACCAAAAAACCCAATAATATCCACCCTAGCAAAGCCGAGAGATGACACAACATCGCCCATATACGGATTTGTTGTTTAGGTTTTTCTTTCATGGCTTTTTATTGGTAGTGGATTTAGCTGATAATTCCCCACTATAATTATCTATAAAAAAGCCACCAAAGTTAAAATCTGAGTATTTCTCGGTGATAATTGACGAAAAGAGGTTTTATTTGCCAGGTTATGTTTTCTCCTGGTAATATAGCAATCCTATTTGATTCCTGATTACTCGTAAGGATCGGGGACTTCGGACTGGGGACTGGGGACTGGGGACTGGGAAGATAGGAATAAAGGTGTACTGAGTTTTTTCAGAAATCAAATATGAGTCCTATAGTGCAACTTCTATCATAGTTAGGTTAAGCAACTCGAAGTAGCAAACACAATTGTTTGGTTCAGATTGTGGTATAATTCACTACTTTTAAAGTATACCTGCGTAGGCGTAGCTAGTTGATACCGTGTCCGCTTAAAAACTTATCATTGAGATCGCAGAGATGCAGATAAGAGAGGTTTTTGGACTTTTTGCTTCCCCCTTTTGGCATAAAGTTTCGCAGATAGCACTGCTAAAGATGGCCTTGGCGTAGCTTTTTAAGGTAAAACCTTTGAGAATTTTATCAAGGCGATCGCAATCTGAAAATAGTCTGAAAGTTTACATTCAGTACTGGCGAAAATAACAACTATCTTTTGGGATACCTAATAGCAAAGTTTTCTAAATAGGGGAGGAATCCAATAAATCTGTTTGCGATCGCCTTCAGGAGCATGTATGACTTAACGTATAAGTTATATCAAATAAATTTGCTTTAATTTGTATATCTATCCTACTTTTCCTACCTTTCCTACCTTTCCTACTTTTAATTAAATTGTTTTAATTCGTATTTAAAATCACAAATCATCAAAACATTCTTTTTCAAAATAAAGGTAAAATATAAGCCATAAGAGGGAAGAAGCCCCGAAAGAAATTAGTTAATTTTAAAACTCAGTAATTAAACTGATCGTATTAATAAATATCAGTGAACCTACATAAATTACGTTAGTTACAAATATCTTGTTTAGATATATCAAAAAAAGTTGATAAAATTTAAACATGAAAGTGACATAATTTATGAATCAATAATTAATTAGATATTTCTTTAAGTTAAAAACTGGAGATTAAAAAACTGGTCTATGGCACGACGTTCGTTGAAAGCATCTACTGTAGGTATTGAGAAAGCAAAAAAGGCTTTTAAAATTAGAGAATGGACGCAAGAGTATTTAGCTAGCGAGATAGGACTTGAGACTCGGCAACCAATCTGGAAATTTTTTACAGGCAAGCCGATTGAGCGTCAGAACTTTATGGAAATATGCTTTCGACTCGGTTTAGATTGGCAAGATATTGCTGAACTACCCAATCAGAGGCTACTGACAGAAAACAACCAGGAATGGGAAAGGGAAAACTGTCAAGATACCGAAAGCTTGGTGCAAATGTTGCGATCGCGTCTAAGTGATAAGATTAAATGCCAATGTGGCACTACGAGATTGTTAGATATCGATCGACCAATTCAACTAGAAGAAATTTATGTCAGCACCAATATTCTGAATAATATTACAAGTCGAAGATGGGTAGATATCCTCGACTTACAAAGCTTCATTCCCGAAGAGTTCAACTGTTTTGCTTATAATCAACTTTATCAAGAACGAGTTTCTGCAATCCAAGCAGTTATCACCTATCCCAAACTCATGGTACTAGGTAAACCAGGGTCTGGTAAAACTACGTTTTTACAGTATATTGCTATGCAATGCAATCAAGGCAAATTACTATCAGACCGGATACCAATTTTTATTCGCTTGAAAAACTTTGCCGAGAATGCTAGAGAAACCGGAAATTATAGTTTATTGAACTATATTAGTCAAGAGCTTGCCAACTGCGGTGCTTCAGACCAAGAAATTCAAACATTATTAGTTAGTGGCAAAATATTAATTCTACTGGATGGCTTAGATGAAATTCCAGAAGATGATAATGCCAAAATCATCACTAAAATTCGCAGTTTTGCTGCAAACTATTACCAAAATAAGTTGATTTTAACGTGTCGTATCGGTTATCAACAGTATCAGTTTGAAGAATTTAGCGATGTTGAAATTGCTGATTTTGATTGCTCTCAAATTGAGGCTTTTGTGCAAAATTGGTTTGTCAATGTTAGCAAGAACTCCATCGAAAAAGGAAAAGCTTTAGCTTGTCGATTCGTGCAAAAATTACAGTTATCAGAAAATCAACAAATTCGAGAACTAGCTGTCAGACCACTTTTGCTTAATTTGGCTTGTTGTGTGTTTCAAGCTTGCTCGGACTTTCCAATTAGAAAGGTCGAATTTTACAAGCAAGGATTAGATATTTTGCTCAATCGCTGGGATAAAGTGAGGAACATTAAACGAGATGAAATTTATCTTAATTTGTCTTTAGCTCAGAAGCTTGAACTGCTGAGTCAAATTGCTACTATTACCTTTAAACAAGGTCATTACTTTTTCACACAAAGTATTATCGAGCAATACATTACGGACTACCTCTGTAACTTACCCATAGCCCAAACTGAGCCTGATATACTGCAACTCAACAGTGAAGCAGTGCTGAAACTGCTTGAGACACATGGATTACTGATAGAGCAGGCGCAGGGAGTTTACTCGTTTTCGCATATAGCTTTTCAGGAGTATTTAACAGCTAAAAATATTGTTACTAGGGCTAACCCCCAAATATTAGAAAAAAAATTAATCGATCTGGTTAGCCATTTAACTGAACCACGTTGGTGCAAAATCTTTTTATTAACCGCTGGTATGTTGGATAATGCAACTTGTCTGTTGCAATTAATGAAGCAACATATCGATCGGCTTGTCGCCTTCGATTGGCAATTACAAAATTTCTTCAACTGGCTTAACCATAAGTCTCTTTCAGTTAAGTCTACTCATAAAAGAGTAGCTATTCGTGCCTTTTATCTAACCCTAGAACTTCTCAACGACTTGAGCTTTAATAATGACTTGGCTTTTTCCCTTGGCATCGATCTCAGACTTACTAGTAATCTTACCCCTGATTTAGCTCTAGATATAACTCTTCAGTGTGCCCTTCACTTAAGCGTTGCTCTCTCTAATGAGCCGACTTTAGATCGAGTTTTGGCTTTAAGCTTTGCTCTTTCTGATGACCGAATTCTTGTCTTTCACCCTGAGTTACAGCATTCTTTGCAAAAACTCAAAGAACAATTACCAACCCCATTTCAAGGCAGAGAAAAGTTAAAAGAATGGTGGAATGCTAACGGTCAAACTTGGGCTAATAATTTGAGGTTGGCGATAGTTCAGTGTCGCAACATTGGTCATCAATGGCAGTTCAGCGAGGAGCAGAAAGAAATACTTAAACAGTACTATACTGCTAGCCAGTTATTGGTAGATTGCCTCAATAGTGCTTTTAAAGTAACTCCCACCGTACCAGAGAGTATTTTGGCAACGTTATTGTTACCTACCGCTAAAGCAGAGAGCAAGTTTATAAACCATAGTAGTAAGAAGTTTTAAAACTACTCATTTCCAGTTGAGTATATGTAGTATCAAATTTTTACAACATTTTGTCCATTGACTGAAATGAAACCCTATATCTATATATTCAACTGTAGATTTTGAACTTACTCAGCAATTGGTGTTGCTGAGTTTAATTGACCAACTGGATACAAAAGTAGACTGAAAATATACGTTAATTCATACATTTCCGTAAACGCGATCGCAAACGCACTTCTGACACACTCTTAAGTATTACAAGGTTGTTAATTAATGGCGATTGTGGTGGTATTAACGCAAAATATGCTGCCAATGCATTAGACCTCTTGCAAAAAGCACTTTTGCAAGAGGTGGGAAAAGGGACTCATGTTAAAGGGGAAAGGGAAAATACCAAACCTTTCCCCCTTTCCCCTTCTCCTTTTCCCAACTTCTGCAAGAAGTCTATTGAGCTAAGTATATGTGTGTTTCTTTTTTTGAGCCAACTGACGTAGTGTTTCAGCAACAAGGAAATAAATTTACAGGGAATTGTCGGGGGTAATTTGCGAAACTTGACTTCAACACCTTCTGGCTTCTGTGCTGAACCACTTGCAAAAGGCGAGGCAGTCACAGTAAAAGGTAAGTTTTTCTTTATTAAGGATAAAAAGTTTTTTCTTAAAGGAGTGAGTTACGGCCCTTTCTCCATTGGTAGCCACGGTGAATCCTTTCCAGAAAAATCAGTTGTGGAAAAAGATTTCGCCATGATGGCAGAAATGGGGGCTAACTGTGTGCGTACCTATACTGTTCCACCTGATTGGCTGTTGGATCTCGCTGCAATCTCTGGTCTGAGGCTGTTAATTGGTATACCTTGGTCTCAGCATATTGCCTTCCTTAACTCTTCTGCTGTCAAAGCAGAAATCCGTAACTGCATTGTTCAAGGAGTTAAAGTTTGCCGAAATCATCCCGCTACCTTTGCCTATTTGGTGGGCAATGAAATTCCTCCAGATATTGTCCGATGGCATGGAGCAAAACCAGTTCGGGCTTTTATTAAAGAGTTAATGGCGGTAGCAAAAGACAGCGATCCCGAAGGTTTGGTGAGCTATGCCAATTACCCCTCTACAGAATATTTAAATATTGACTTTACTGATTTTTCATGCTTTAACGTTTACCTGCATCGGGAAACAGATTTTCGTCGCTACCTCTCACGACTCCATAATCTAGCCGAGGATAAACCTCTAGTACTGAGTGAGTTTGGCGTTGACTCGATGCGTGAAGGAACCCAAGCCCAAGCCGAAATTCTCTCTCAAAAGCTGTCATCTAGTTTTGAGATGGGAGCAGCCGGGACAATCATCTTTTCTTGGACGGATGAATGGTTTACTGGCGGATATGCCATACAGGATTGGGCTTTTGGTCTAGTTGATGCCGAACGGCTCAAAAAGCCAGCTTTCCAGACAGTTCAGCAGTATTACACAGCGCCTCTGCCGCCAGCCCTACCTGAGTATCCTAAAGTCTCAGTGATTGTTTGCGCTTATAATGCTGAACGCACGATGGATAGTTGTCTAGCTTCCCTCCAAGAACTCAACTATCCCAACTATGAAGTCATTGTAGTTAATGATGGATCGAGCGATCGCACTTTAGAAATTACTCAGCGTTACGACTATGTACGGCTAATTAGCCAAGAAAATAAAGGATTAAGCGTCGCCCGCAACGTTGGGATGACCGCCGCAACTGGCGAGATTGTCGCCTATACCGATTCTGATTGTATGGCAGATCCAGACTGGCTCACCTATCTGGTCGCCAAGTTTCTCTCTTCTGGTGTAGCTGCTGTAGGCGGGCCAAACTTATCTCCCCCGGAGGACTCTCTTGTTCCCGCCTGCGTTGCTGTCTCTCCCGGCGTACCTACCCACATACTTTTGAGTGATGAAGTAGCCGAACATATTGCTGGCTGTAACATGGCTTTTCGTCGGGAGGTTTTAGAAGAAATTAACGGCTTCAACCCGATATTTCGTACTGCTGGGGATGATGTTGATATCTGCTGGCGAGTGCAAGATCGAGGTTACACCATTGGTTTTAGCCCAACGGCAATCGTATGGCATTTTCGCCGTAATACAGTAGTAGCCTATCTCAAACAGCAGCAAGGTTATGGCAAGGCAGAAGCGCTCGTTTATTTTCAGCATCCCTACCGCTTTAACCTTCTGGGACAGCCTTCTTGGTTGGGGAGAATCTACGGAGATTTATCGGCATTTCTTCGTATCGGTCAACCAATTATCTACTCTGGGGTGTTTGGTCGCGGTCTGTTTCAAACCTTGTACGAGCCTTCCTCCTCTCTGATTTCTTACCTGCCGCTGACACTGGAGTGGAATGTCACAGCTTTGATCCTACTTGTGTTTGCGCTTTTATCCGGCGATCGCCCGTGGTTGGGTGCGGTAATGTTCCTCATCTCTTTTAGCTGGTGTGTAGCTGGTGCTATACAAGCGCGGATTGACTCTCGTTTTCTCAAAAGAAGGGCACGGTTACTGGTGGCGCTACTGATTTACTTGGGGCCGATTGTACGTAGTATAGAGCGCTATAAATGGCGAATCAAAGAACTTAAGAAAGCCGAGCCGATAAAGTTTGATGAACTGTAAATAAAAATAGAAGCATTAAAAAAATGACCGAAAACGACTCACGATCCAGAGCAACTTTATTTATGGGGATCAAAAATTTTTGAATTTTGAATTTTGAATTTTGAATTCGGAGCGAAGCGACGTGACTCAAACATTAACTCAAGCAGATTTAATTCAATTTGATTTGCCAAAGCACAAAATAAATATTTCCTGGCGCGATCGCGCCTATGAGTTGTCCTATTGGACAGAAGCAGGAATCGAAAAGGAGAACCTGCTGCAAAAGGTAATGGATTTACTCGTGGCTCGTAAGTATTTCATTGCAATGGATCGAGGCTGGAGCGACTGGGATTTAGAGATTTATCAGGGGATTTGGTCAAAAGTTCAGCTGAAAGTATGTGCTGAAAATCATGGAGGTAACAAAAGAGTTTTGCGGGTGCGGTGTGCCTTGAGAATGTCACAGTTAGCCATGATGGCGATGGTTGGTTATTGTCTCTTGGCAATTGTGGCGATCGTTCTGGGAATGCCAGAAGTAGCAAAACTCACAGTCGCACTATGTACGCTGAACGCCACTGTCATCTTATATCAAAACTTCCAGTTGGGACGTATTCTTTACCAAGTACTGGAGATTGTTGCCAAAAGAGTTTACTTACTGCCAATACAAACCACCAACAACCAGTCTGTCGCAGAAAGTGTAATATTACAGCCATGACAAACGTCTTGGTACTCCAGTAAGCAAATGACCAGACGAGAGGTAAATCTGCAAGTGAGGCAAGAGATCAAATTAATAATAGACCTCTTGCAAAAGTGCTTTTGCACTCTTGTGGGAAAAGGGTGCATGTTAAAGGGAAAAGGGAAAAAACCAAACCTTTCCCCCTTTCCCCTTCCCCTTTTCCCCACTTCTGCAAGAAGTCTAATGCATCGATACGGGCAGATGCTCCGATATCCGCTGCGCCAGTGGCGTATCTTAATTGCAATCCTCGGTCTCACGGCTGGCACTTGTGCCACCGCCACACTTCAACCTTGGCCAATGAAAATCTTGGTGGATTATGCTCTCGGTCAGGCAGTCATCCCCCCGCTGGTTCGCTCATTCTTGGGGAATTTGAACTTGGCGCTCACACCAGCGTTGCTGGTTGTTGTCGCCGCTATTTGTAGCCTTGGACTTTATGCCCTAAACGCTACCCTAGAAACTAGCCTAAGCTGGGCCTGGAGCGCTGCTGGGCAAGGTATGGTCTACGAACTAGCCCAAAAACTGTTCTATCGTTTGCAACGCCTTTCACTGCTGTTCCACAGCCAACGGACTGTGGGTGATTCCCTCAGCCGTCTGGCCGGAGATACCTATTGCGTTTACACCTTGAGCGGTGCTTTGCTGATTTCACCTGTGCAATACTTGCTGACGCTAGCAACTATTAGCATCGTCGCCTGGAATCTGAGTCCTTTACTAACGCTGCTTTCGCTTTTCGTAGCCCCAATAATGGGTGGTTCAGCCCTTGTTTTTGGTTCCCGACTCAAGCGCCGGACAAAACTTAACCGTGAAGCCCAGTCCCGCCTCACCAGTTTTGTCCACCAAACGGTAACAGCAATCCCGATGATTCAGGCATTTGGTAGAGAGAGTTACAATACCCGGCAGTTTGAGCATTTAGCGGCAGACGCAGTTGTTCTCTCACAACGCGAAACTCTGCTCAAGAGTGTTTACGGTGTGGCAAATGGTACTGTGACAACCATTGGTACTGCGATCGTTCTGTATGTGGGCGGGCAGCAGGTGTTACTGGGGGCTATGAGTATCGGTAGCTTGCTTGTCTTTTTAGCATACCTACAATCTATACAAGGAGCATTTAAGGGTCTATTTGGCATTTACGGGAGCCTGAAGTCTGTAGATGCCAATATAGATAGAGTTTTAGAAGTTTTAGATGCTCAAGATGGGGTACAAGATGCCCCTGCTGCCAGACCATTGCCAGTTCGTCCGTTGGGAGAACGCGGACACGTATGTTTAGAGAAAGTCACCTTCGGTTACGAACCTAACTATCCCGTCCTCAAAGAAATTACCCTAGAAGCGCGACCGGGAGAAACGATCGCCCTCGTCGGCGCGACAGGTGCCGGTAAAAGTACACTGGTTTCCCTGATTCCCCGCTTTTTTGACCCTTGGCAGGGACGAGTCCTCTTTGATGGGGTGGATGTCCGAGATGTACAACTGAAAAGCTTGCGCGAGCAAATTGCTCTGATGCTGCAAGAGCCGTTTTTACTGCCGCTTTCGGTGGCAGAGAACATTGCCTACGGGTGTCCAGAAGCAAGTTTAGCGAAAATTATCGCAGTAGCCAAAGCGGCTAAGGCAGACGACTTCATCCAACAGTTGCCCCAAGGGTATGATACCCCGATCGGTGAAAGAGGAGCGCTCCTCTCTGGAGGACAGAGACAGCGAATAGCGATCGCCCGCGCGCTGCTCAAGGATGCACCAGTACTGATTCTCGATGAACCTACTTCTGCCCTGGATGCCCAGACTGAGAATTTACTCCTAGAAGCTTTAGATCGCCTGATTGAAGGCCGGACTACGTTTATCATTGCCCATCGACTTTCCACGATTCAACGAGCAGATCGAATTGTGGTTCTAGAACAGGGAAAGGTTGTGGAGATGGGAACGCACCAGGAGTTGCTGGCTATCAATGGTTTCTACCAGCGTTTGCACTCCTTGCAGTTTTCCAAACCGCCGCAGGAGGTCGTTCTATGAAACTGTGGTGGCTGCGATTGGCACGTTACGCCCTGGTTCGTTGGCGCGGACTCATTTTTGTCATGCTGCTAATGCTGATTAATGTCGGGCTGAATGTACTCAAGCCCTGGCCTTTGAAGTTGATTGTTGATTGCGTCCTGAACAACCAATCGCTGCCAAATAGCGTTATTTGGCTCAAAACCTTGCCTGGTAGTGAATCCAATATGCAGTTGCTTGCTTGGTTAGCAGCTACCACAATCGTTTTATTTTTATCCAGTGAGGGAGTTCGGCTGATACAGGAATATGTTGGGGCTGGTGTTGGCAGCCAGATGGTTTATGACTTGGGAGCAGCACTGTTCGATCGCTTACAGCATCTTTCTTTGAGATTCCACAACCAACAGCGCGCTGGCGATCTGGTCAGGCGGGTGATGACGGACAGCATCTGTATTCAGAATCTGGCAATGGGGGTTTTTCTACCCGTGCTTACTTCTCTGGTGAATTTGGTCGCAATGTTCGGCGTGATGTGGCAGATTAATCAACTGCTTTCATTGCTCTCGCTGGCGATTGCTCCTTTAATAATCTTACTAATTTGGGTCTTTAACCAGCCCATGACTGAACGAACCTATCAGTATCAACAATTTGAAGGTGAGATCGTCGCACTCAGCGAGCAGACCTTAACAGCAATACCGATTATTCAAGCATTCGGACGTGAAGCACACGAAGATCGGCGCTTTCGCCACCTGTCTCAAAAAGCCCTGCAAGCTTATGTACGCTCTATCCTTGCCCAAATGCAATTCAAAGTTGGGGTGGGAGGTGTAACCGCAGTTGGAACAGCAGCAATCATGGCTTACGGTGGCTTCCAGGTTTTGGATGGGTCACTCTCAATTGGTTCTTTACTTGTCTTCCTCTCTTATCTCGCCTCCTTGTACGTACCAATGGCGACTCTGGCTTATATGTCCTCTAGTTTTGCTAGCGCAGCTGCTAGTGCTAGGAGAGTGTTAGAGGTTTTGGATGCTCAAGATGGAGTGCAGGATGCCCCTAATGCCAGACCATTGCCAGTTCGTCCGTTGGGGGGACGGGGACACGTATATTTAGAGAAAGTCACCTTCGGTTACGAACCTAACTATCCCGTCCTTCAAGAAATTACCCTAGAAGCGCAACCGGGAGAAACGATCGCACTCGTAGGCGCAACGGGTGCTGGCAAAACTACCCTAGTCTCCCTGATTCTCCGGTTTTTTGATCCTTGGCAGGGACGAGTCCTCTTTGATGGGGTGGATGTCCAAAGTGTACAACTGAAAAGCCTGCGCGAGCAGATTGCCCTAGTGCTGCAAGAGCCGTTTTTACTGCCGATAACTATTGCTGAGAACATTGCCTATGGCTGCTTTAATGCTAGCCGGGAAGCGATCGTCAAAGCTGCTCAAGTTGCCAATGCTGACAGCTTTATTCAACGATTACCTCAAGGTTATGACACGGTAATTGGCGAGCGCGGAGCCACACTTTCAGGAGGAGAGAAACAACGGTTAGCGATCGCCCGCGCCCTGCTCAAGGATGCTCCAGTGCTAATTCTGGATGAACCCACCTCCGCCCTAGATGCTCAAACCGAGTTTCTGCTGCTAGAAGCTTTAGAACGACTGATGGCAGGACGGACTACGTTTATCATTGCCCATCGCCTCTCGACAATTCAACGAGCTGACCGAATCGTAGTTTTGGATCGGGGGAAAGTAGTAGAGATGGGAACTCACGAGGAGTTGCTAGCGGTTAGTGGCTATTACAAGAAGCTGTATAAATTACACTTCGGCTCAACTCAACCAGCATCAGCTTAGATGCAAGTATTTAAAAGAGTTAAACACAGCAATTACCTAACCTATTTAAAAGTAAAAACACTGAATAAATTGATTGTTTTATAGCCAAATTATACTCTTTTTCGCAATTTAACCGACCGTTTACCAACTCACCTTGATTCGCATTACAACATGCAGCGCTCCTCTGAATTTGTGAATGATTTACCTAGCCAGACAATAGCTTTTCCACCCAATGTCCAGGTGGGACTTAACAGTGTTATCAACCACGATCGGCGCTGTTTTGGTCGCTTTCAAAGCCGCGTTAACCCCGCGTTGCTCGTCGGAGAAAACTGCACGTTGGATTATGTGCATTTTGCGCTGGGCGAAGCTGCTAGGGTTGAAATTGGAAACTATTGCTATTTGACTAGTGTTATCCTGCTTTGCGAACAAGAAATTTGCATCGGCAACTATGTGGTTTTGGGATGGAATACCACGATCGCTGACACTGACTTTCATCCAATCGCACCAGCAGAACGAATAGCAGATGCGATCGCCTGCTCTCCTCTAGGGAAAGGACGGCTCCGCCCTCCTGTGATGTGCCAGCCGGTGATTATCGAGGATGATGTTTGGGTTGGCCCCAATGTCACGATCCTCAAAGGAGTTCGCATCGGTGCGGGAGCTTGGATTGAGGCTGGGGCATTGGTGACACGGAATATACCACCACGTAGCAGAGTGATGGGCAATCCAGCCCAGGTGATTGGGGAGGTAGAAGCCTAATGGAAGCCACACGAACATTGCCGTGGGACTGGTATCCGGGAACAATTCCCGACAATGTTGTTTTAGGAGACGACACTTACATTGAGACTAGTCTCAGCTTTAAACTTTACCGCAGCCAATTGCCAGTAGGACTACGATTAGGTAAAGCTTCTGCTGTATATAAAGATACTATGTTTGACCTGGGTTGTCGCGCTCAGGTAAAGGTAGGAGAATATGCCTTGATTCACGGGGCCCGCATCGTCTGCGATGCCGAATTGAAGATTGGCAATTATGCCTTAATCTCCTGGCAAGTCGTCCTCATGGATACCTACCGCTTACCATTCGACATTGCCAAGCGACGAAAAATTTTAGAACGAGGATCGTGTCAACTTTCTCAATCCTCTAACGCCGATGTCCCAGCCCAACCAATTTGGATTCAAGATAACGTCTGGATTGGATTTGATGCCTGTATTTTGCCGGGAGTGACAATCGGTGAAGGAGCGATCGTTGGTGCCCGATCTGTTGTTAGCCAGGATGTTCCACCATACACGGTTGTGGCTGGCAATCCTGCTCGGATCGTTCGGCAGTTAGAGGACAGAGGTAGGAGGCAGGAGGTAGAGGGGCAGAGGAGCAGGAGGCAGGAGGCGGGAGGTAGCGAGTATGAACTATGAATCCCCCAGTAAAGGAAAAATTATTGTCTTCGGGATTTTGTTTTGGTATCCCCTAGCAGGAGTAACTTATCAATTTCTCCACTATATGTTGGGGCTGCGTCAGCTTGGCTATGACCCCTACTACATCGAAGATTCAGGACGCTGGGTTTACAACCCCTTAATTAATGATTTATCTCCAGACGCTACTGAGAACATTAAGCGAGTTGCACCAATTTTGGAGGACTATGGCTTTAAAGAGCGTTGGGCATTTCGCGGCCATTATCCAGGGGGCGAGTGTTATGGAATGAGCGAAACCCAAATCCTCAACTTATATAAAGAAGCAGACGCATTCTTGAATGTAACTGGCGCTCAAGAAATCCGTGAAGAACATTTGACTTGTCGTCGCCGCATCTATGTTGAGTCCGATCCAGTTGGATCTCAGATTCGGGTTGTTCAGGGAGACAAAACCTTAATTGCCGATCTGGAAGCTCATGATACACACTTTAGCTTTGGGGAAAATCTGGGTGCGCCTGATTGTGGAGTCCCAACAGCTCGCTTTGAGTGGTTGCCGACCCGTCAACCGATCGCAACAGACTTGTGGCACACGTCAGATAACACACCAGGTATCGCTTACAACACTATTACCACCTGGGACAACAAGGGAGGTAAAGATATTACCTATCAGGGTGAAACCTATTACTGGCGCAAGGCACGCGAGTTTGAAAAATTTATCGATCTGCCGCTGCTGCGCTCAGTGCAATTTGAGATTGCGGCGGCTGATATCAGTCAGGATGTCCGATACTTGCTGCAAAAACACGGTTGGAGCCAGGTAGATTCAATGGAACTCTCCCAAAATCTAAATTCTTACCGCAGTTATATCCAGCGATCGCGCGGTGAATTTACTGTAGCAAAAGATCAATATACGCGATTGCATAGTGGCTGGTTTAGCGATCGCTCTGCCTGCTATCTGGCAGCAGGCCGTCCTGTAATAACACAAGAAACAGGGTTTAGCAAGTTATTACCCACAGGAAAGGGATTATTTGCATTCAACACTATGGAAGATATTCTCGCGGCAGTGGACGCGATCGAAAGCGACTACGAAGGCAATTGTCGGGCAGCTCGTGAAATTGCCTCAGAGTACTTTGCCGCAGAGAAAGTGATTGGCAGTCTCATGGAACGAGCGGGGTTATAAGTATGGCACGCATTGTTGTTTGCGGATATATGATTCGACATCCTGTAGCTGGCAATCTCTTAGCCTACTTTCATTATGTTTTAGGGCTACATCATTTGGGACATGAAGTCTTATACCTGGAGGAAAGCGGCTGGGCTGGGTCTTGCTATAATCCCATCACCCACAATTACACTGATGACCCAGGCTTTGGACTTCACGCAGTCCAAACGCTAATACACAGTTATGGCGTGAATGCAACAGTCTGCTATGTAAATCGGGATACAGGAGATGTCTACGGTGCAGATTGGCAAGAAATAAAGCAGATGCTCAGGATGGCGGATCTGCTATTAAATATCGGTGGAGTTTGCTGGTTATCTGAATTTCTTTTATGCAAACATCGAGTATTAATCGATATGGACCCATTCTTTACCCAGATTGGGACGTTCGCCGCTGAGGGTCGTAACGATTATCACGCCTACTTTAGTTATGGCGTTAATATTGGGCAACCAAATTGCGGCATACCGAGTGATGGAATTGAATGGCTCCCCACTGTACCGCCTGTTGTCCCAGAGATATGGAAAAGTTCGATACTTATTCCCGAAGATAGTGGCGAAGAATGCGCAGATTTACCATTTACGACAATTGCTAATTGGAATGCTTATGGAAGTGTGACTTACAAAGCTGAGGATTATGGGCAGAAAGATCGGGAATTTATGCGCTTGCTGGAACTCCCTAGCTACTGTTGCCAAAAGCTCGAACTCGCTCTTGCTGGCAAGGACGCAGAAATAGCAGAGGTCACGAAATCTTTAAAGGCAGCAGGTTGGTTAGTTCAAGATGGTAAGGAAATTAGCGCTAGTCTGTCAACCTACATAACTTATCTGACTAGCTCCCGTGGGGAGTTTAGCGTTGCCAAACAAGCTTATGTCAAAACCCGTAGTGGTTGGTTTAGCGATCGCAGTGTTTGTTATCTCGCTACTGGTCGTCCCGCGATCTTACAAGATACCGGATTTAGCGATTGGTTGCCGACAGGGCAAGGTGTGTTGGCGTTTTCATCTTTGGAGGAAGCGGTAGATTGCATCGAGCGCGTCAATACAAATTATCAGGCTCACTGTCAGGCAGCAAGGGAATTAGCCGAGCAATTCTTTAGTTACAAAGTGGTGCTACCTCGACTACTGGAAACAGTTTTAACCACGAATATACCTTATATATCTTCATTTTACTGACTGCCTATAAAGAAAGAGAAATCATCAGCTAATCAAAACATTTAACAAATTTAAAATAAAGATGAGAGATTAATAAAAAATGAACACTCAATCACCAAAAGTAAGTATTGGTCTTCCTGTTTATAACGGAGAAAACTTTATCAAAGAGGCGATTGATTCTATACTGAATCAAACATTTGAGGATTTTGAATTAATCATCTCTGATAACGCTTCGAGCGATCGCACTGAAGCAATCTGTCAGGCGTATGTAACTCAAGATCGGCGAGTTCGTTACTATCGTAATTCAGAAAACCTTGGAGCTGCCGACAATTTCAATCGCGTGTTTCAAATGGCTACTGGCGAATATTTCAAATGGGCAGCTCACGATGATATCTGTGCGCCTACTTTTATAGCCGAATGTGTCAAAGTTCTCGATCGAGAACCGACAATTATCTTGTGTCATACCAGAACAATCACTATTAATGCTCAAGGAAAACCTTTTAAACAGTTAAAATCAAACGCCGAGATCAATTCAACAATTCCCTCCAAAAGATTTCGAGAGTTTATTAGCGAGGAAATTTTCCAGTCATCCAATCCGATATCAGGGTTAATTCGGGCAGATGTCCTAAACAAAACTCCTTTGCTGGGAAATTATCCGGCTCACGATCTGCCTTTACTTGCAGAATTAAGTCTTCATGGAAGATTTTATCAGATACCTGAATATCTCTTCTACAGTCGAGACCACAGTCAGCGAGGCTCGCGTGCCTTTGATTATCGCCAACCTCATAAGGCTATTGTTTGGTTCAACCCAAAAATGGCTGGAAAGCTGATTTTCCCATCTTGGAGGATGTTTGCCGAATATCTGGCAGGCATCAATCGAGCGCCTTTGAGTTGGCGCGATCGCTTACTTTGCTACAGTGAACTAGCCAAATGGGTGAAAAATCATCAACAAAATTTGGGGCACGATTTGATTGTTGCCACTGAATATTTACCTGCGATCGGTTCAAAACTTGCCAAAGCTTATCGCAAAGGCTCTGAAGCACGTTGGCTAAAGCAGGTTAGACAATCGGTAAAACAATTGGAAACTATTATCTTCAAAGAAGAAACCTTTATTCTCGTTGATGAGGACAGACTTGGTAAAGAGACTTTTGCCAAGTGGAGAACTATACCTTTTCTGGAACGCGAAGGAAAATACTGGGGTTTACCTGCGGACGACAATACTGCCATTCAGGAACTAGAGCGGTTGCGCCAATTGAGAGCCAACTTTATTGTTTTCGCTTGGTCTTCCTTTTGGTGGTTCGATCACTATTCCCAGTTTTACGACTACTTGAGGACAAAGTTCGACTGCATCCTAGAAAACAATTATTTTGTCGTATTCAATCTCCAGCACGAACTGGAATTTACAGTTCAAGACGAATTAGAAAGAGTTGAGGTCGGATGATTATAATTTTTGCTAGTGCTATCGGTCGATTTCCCATAGGGGGCAACGCCTGGTCTGACCTACAATACCTTCTGGGTCTGCGTGCCCTTGGGCATGATATCTTCTATTTGGAAGAATGCGGTTCAGAGTCGTGGGTTTATAACTGGCAGACTGAGGAATTTACAACCGAGTTAGACTATCCCACCAATTATGTAAGAAACTGCCTGGAACCGCTTGGCTTTGCAAACAAATGGATTTACCGTGCAGGCGATCGCTCTGTCGGGATGCAGGTTGACGAGTTTAAAGACATCTGCTCCCAAGCTGATTTGATGATTGTCCGTGGCTCACCAATTTCTCTCTGGAGAGAGGAATATAGGCTGCCGCAGCGTCGTATTTATATTGATGCCGATCCCGGTTTCACTCAGATTAACATTGCTTGCGGTCATGGGGAATTAGTACAGACAATTGAACATTGCGATCGCTTGTTCACGATTGGGCAACGCATAGATGCTGAAGACTGTCTCATCCCCACAAACGGTAGGCATTGGCAAAAGACATTACCTCTTGTAGTACTGCCTTACTGGCCAGTGACTCAAAACGATAACACCCACTTCAGTTCGATTATGCAGTGGCACAGTTATCGCGAGGTGGTCTACGAAGGAGTCACTTACGGTAACAAGGATAAAGAGTTTTTAAAGTTTATTGATATACCGCAACTTACCAAACAGCAATTTCGGATTGCCTTAAGCGGCGGCTTTCCTGATGAACTATCACAGTATGGCTGGGAGGTGATTCCGGGATGGATTGCCTCCTTTACACCAGAATCTTACCAGAAATTTGTCCAAACATCCTGTGCTGAGTTTGGAGTCGCAAAACACGGTTATGTTGCTACCAAAGGTGGCTGGTTTAGCGATCGCAGCGTTTGTTACCTTGCCTCCGGTAAGCCAATTCTAGTTCAAGATACAGGTTTAAGCGATTGGCTACCCATCGGAGAAGGGATTTTAACTTTTTGCGACCAACAGGAGGCAGTCAAAGGTGTAGAAGCCATCAACGCTGACTATGAGCAACATCAGTATGCAGCGCGGAGGTTAGCAGAAGAATATTTTGACTCAGATAAAGTTCTTTCGTCTCTGCTAGAGGCGGCAATGAACTAACTGCCATTCAGTTTAGGAGATATTATGTCAACAGTAACTATCGGCTTTTCTCCTCGCGAACAGTTTTCTCTGGCTGCTGAATGTTTGCAGCGAATTTTTGATTACACCTCTATCCCCTTTAACCTGATTGTGGTGGACGGCAACACTCCAAAGGTATATTGGCAACAGATGGAACAGGTGTTAGAAGGGCACAGCAATGTCAAAATCCTGCGCGCGGATCGTTATTTAATGCCTAACCAAGCCAAAAACTTGGTGATTCAGGAAGCCAAAGATGATTTTGTGTGCTTCATAGAGAATGATGTTCTGGTTGAGGAGGACTGGTTATCCTATTTGATCGCCGCCTGTGAAGAACATCCCGCAGATGTGGCAATCCCACGCATTATTGAAGGGTCTTTAGGAGAGACAAAAATTCACTGGGATCCAGGCTTGGGTGAGGTTCAGCCAGTGCAAACAGCCAACGGAGTCAAATGGGAAATCTTGCCACCGACAGGCGATCTTCAACTTGACCAAGGTTGCGATCGCCGGACGATAAAGTTGTCTGGAGAAGCTCACTGTCAGCTTTATCGCCGGAGTGTTTTTGACAAAGTTAATCCTTTCGATGGAGATATTATTTATCTAGATTGGATCGATTCTAGTTTGGCTTTATATAATGCCAAAATTCCAGTTGTGTTTGAGCCGAAATCTGTTATTCATTTTTGGCATCCTTATCCTCCCCATCTAGATGAACTCGATTATTTTTGGCAAAGATGGGATCTTCAACAAGCTGCTAGCGAGATCGATCGCATTCAAAAAAAGTGGAATCTGGTTCGTGTAACCGCAGATTTAGATTTTGTCATGGAGCGAAATCGCATCGGTCAGCTTCATGCAATTAGAGAAGAACTCAAAACCCTGATATCACCGCAGGAATCGTTTATTTTGGTCGATGAGGACATCCTCAACGGTAACGAAATCATTAAAGGTTTCCAGACTATCCCCTTTACAGAACACAACGGGCAGTATTGGGGGCAACCAGCAGACGACGAAACGGCTATCCGAGAATTTAATCGTCTCTATCAAACAGGTGCTAGTGCGATCGTTTTCCTTTGGCACACTTTTTGGTGGCTGGACTATTACGTTGAATTTTATGACTATTTAAGTCAAAAATTCCCCTGTGTGTTGCGAAATGACTGTGTGATTATATTTGACCTACGCTTATGCAAAAACCTCTAGCCAGTATTATCATCAATAACTACAACTACGGGCATTTTCTGCCTGAAGCGATTGAAAGTGCTTTAAATCAAGATTATCAGCCGACAGAAGTAATTGTAGTTGATGATGGCTCAACGGATAATTCACGGCAGATTGTTGCTGATTATGGAGAACGAATTATCCCTTTGTTAAAAGAGAATGCCGGTCAAGGTTCCGCATTCAATTCCGGGTTTGAGATTAGCCAAGGTAAAACGATCTGCTTCTTGGATGCGGATGATGTTTTACTACCTAGTGCAATTGGAAAAGCAGTTGAATTGCTGCACGATCCAAATGTAGTTAAGGTACATTGGCCTCTGTCTGCCGTTGACGTTCATGGCAAGCTGTTAGGAAAGTTAATTCCCGAAGATCCTTTGTCAGAGGGAGATTTACGTGATGCCCAGATTAAAGGTGGTATAGAAGGTCATATTTTTTCCCCTACCAGTGGCAATGCTTGGTCACGCAGCTATTTAGAAAAGATTTTACCCTTGCCGGAAAGCCGCTATCGATTCAATGCCGATTCCTACCTAGCAATTCTTGCTCCCTTTTCTGGCAGCATCAAGCGCATTCCTGAATATCAAGCTTTGTATCGCATTCATGCCAGCAATGGCACTAGCAAGCGTAGTTACAATTGGCGACTTAACCACTATCACAATGAAGTGGCAGTTCTACGCGAGTATTTACAAGAGCAGGGAATTCAAATCGATGATGCTTTTGAACACTGGAAAGGTTCTTATCATCAATCTCTGCAAAGCATGGTCGATTTGGGGCAAGAATTAGAACCCTTCATTCCAGGAGAACAAGAATATATTTTAGTTGATATGAATCAATTCGGGCAGCATCAACTACTTGAAAATAGTCAGTCAATCCCCTTTCTAGAAAAAAATCGTCTCTATTGGGGCCCACCAACAGATGATGCGATCGCGATTCAAGAATTCGAGCGATTGCATGGTGCAGGCGCAAGTTTCATTGTATTTGGATGGCCTGCCTTCTGGTGGCTTGACTACTATATTGAATTCGCTCGCTATTTGCGTACTAAGTTTCGTTGTGTTTTGGAAAATGAGCGCTTGGTTGTCTTTGATTTACAGATTTTAGCTTGAACTACCTGGTCGTTATTACCAAACAATATGAAACCTGAAAGCAAAGTTACGATCGCAATCCCAACTTACAATCGCTCGGAGTTACTAAAAGCTAGCCTTGAGAGTGCATTGGCACAGGACTATCGAGATTACCAAGTTCTTGTATTGGATAATGCTTCTGACGATGATACAGAGGCGGTTGTCCGCTTATTCGCAGATCCACGAATCACTTATGTCCGCAACGAAACCAATATTGGCATCTTTGGCAATTGGCAGCTGGCTGTTGAGCTAAATTCTAGCCCTTATCTCAGCATCTTGTCGGACGATGACATTCTGCTACCCAACTTCATCCGTGAATCTGTCTTAGCATTAGACAATCATCCACGTGTTGGTCTTTCGGTTGCCCAAGCTGGGTTTATTGACATTAACGGTGCAACGCTGCATCTGACAGGTACAGAACTTTCAGATAAGTTACCAGAAGGGCTAATCTCCGGTCTAGACTTCATTCATCAAATTGTTGATGGGCAAAAATGGATTTTGCGTACCTCAGCAGTTATGTTTCGCGCTGATGCACTGAATGCAGTTGGCGTTTTTGACCTAACTCACACAAAATACTTGCTAGATTTAAATCTATATTTGCGGATGGCAGCGCAATTCGATTTCTTCTTTATTGCTAAAGAACTGGCTCAAGTCCGGTTCCATGTTGAACAGGATTCCCAGGTTAGCTTCCACTCTCCAGGGGGAACAGGTTCGCTAGCTGTGGTAGCAGAACGTACTGATGCGATCGCTTATTTGTTAAAGTCGCCGCGTGCAGAGGATGCATCTTATCGTCAGTGGCTAGCAGAGCGCCTGTTGCATATAAGTATGCGCCGCAGTCAGTTCACGTCTGAGCTGATACCTGAACTTAATTTGAGTTGGTCAGAACGCCTACGAATTGCTATGCAGGAAATTGCATCTGTGATTCCCGCCGGCAAGCGTTTGATTTTGGTCGATGAAAATCAATGGAGTTGCGAGATTCTGCCGCAATACGATGCTCTGCCCTTTTTAGAACAAGACGGTCAATACTGGGGAGCGCCACTGAATGACGAGATTGCCATCCGGGAACTGGAACGAATGCGTCAAACGGGAGCAAGTTTCATAGTCATCGCCTGGCCCGCTTTCTGGTGGCTTGATTATTACTCTGGTTTGCGAAATTATCTCAGTTCAAATTTTTGCCGCGTTTTGGACAACAGTCGTCTCGTCGTGTTCGATCTCTGGTCGTAGACATTAGACCTCTTGCAAAAATAATTTTTGCACTCTTGTGGGAAAAGGGAAAAGGTTTTTTATTGTTCCTTTCCCCTTTCCCCCTTACCCTTTTCCCTACTTTTGCAAGAAGTCTATTGCTTGTAATTAACTGCAAACTCACTGGATCGAGTTGTCATGAACTGGAAATATGAAAAAGATAAATTTAATATCCCAAGTCGATGGCTAGCCTGGTCAGGAGTTTTGGCTTTAGCCGGTGCTGGCGGTTGGCTAACCTACTTCTTAGCTCTGAATCAACCTCCCGAACCAGTAGCAGTACGCTTGTTAACCGTGGAACGAGGTAATGTTGAAACCACAATCAATGAGAGCGGTACTGTTGAGTTACGGGAACAGCGAATCTTGAAGTCCCCAAAAGAGGGTGCGGTAGAACGAGTCATGGTAAAACCTGGTGAGAGGGTAAAACTTGGTCAAGTGCTGCTGACCCTGCGCTACCCCGAACGAAAAGTTGCTCTTACCAATCAGCAATTACAAATTCAACAAGAGCAACTCAACCTAGCACGTAGTCGCGAGAAAATTATTGAAGCCCAAGAACGACTAACAGCCGAAGAAAAACAACTCCAGAGGCTTGCTCCCTTGGTGCGAGAGGGAGCTATTGCCCAAGAACAAGCCAAAACGCAGGAAGATACTGTACGCGTTGCTCGCGCTAGCCTGCGAGATAGTCAAGCAGAAGCACGTACAACCGCCCTGAAAATTCAGACTTTGCAATTGGAGCGCCAACTTATTCAGCAGCAACTCCAAGATAATATTGTCACTGCACCATTGAATGGCGTAGTTTTGGGTGTGAATGTAGAAAACGGTGATGGGGTCGAGTTGCGTACCAATCTGCTCACTTTGGGCGATCCCAGAAAAGTTTTAGTGAAACTCCAGCTTTCTACCCTCAACGCTGCTCAAGTTCGCGTCAACCAACTTGCCCGCATTAATGCGATCGGGCCGAATGCAAGGAGATTCTCTGGACGCGTAAAAAGCTTGTATCCTCAAGCACTCAGCCCTGAAGCCCAAAAACAAGATGGTAGCAGTTCAAAACAATCAGAGCAACCAACAGTACCCGCAACGGTTGAGCTTGATAGCCCGACTCGCACACTGCTCCCTGGTAGCAGGGTAAATGTCGAAGTTGTGTTGCAGCAACGCCAGAACGTAGTAGTTTTGAAGACAGAGGCAATTGTGCGATCGCAACCACGCCCGTTTGTATGGGTTCTGGATAGCCAAAATCAAGCCCAAAAACGCACCATTAATCTAGGATTGGAGGGGTTAATGAATGTAGAAGTAACCTCTGGTTTGCATCCCGGCGAACAAGTTATACTGCCGCCCGTTGAGTCGGAACTCAAGCCAGGAACGCCAGTTAAGGCAGGGGAGCAGGGGAGCAGGGGAGCAGGGGAGAAGTTGCAGTAAGTTTTTCCCCTCTGCCTCTGTGCCCCTCTGCCCCTCTGCCCAATCCCCAAGCTAGAGCAAAGCAACTATTATGGCTCTTTCAGGTTTTGACTTATTAAATATTACGTTTCACTCTTTAGGTAGAAACCCCTTGCGTTCTGCTCTGACTACTCTAGGAGTATTTATGGGTGTGGCTGCTGTCAGCGCTACACTTCAGGTTGGTAATATTAGCCGAGATGCGATCGCTCAACAATTAGCAAAACGAGGCGCGCCTCAAGTTTCAGTTTATCCAAATTGGGATTCTGGTGGTCAAGCTACCCAACTCAAGTTGGAAGATATGGAATTCTTACGACAGCGAATGGTGGGCTTGCAAGCGATCAGTTCTTTTAATTGGGCTGGTTCTACACCAACTATATTTCGGGACAAGGAATTTACTCCAACCTTGTCACCTGTTTCTCAAGATTTTTTGTTGACTTCAGGGATATTTTTAGTATCAGGACGGTTTTTCACGTCTGAAGATTTTGCCAACTACCGCCCGGTAATCGTAATCGATCAATTACTGGCAGAACAACTTTTTCAAAAGCAAGAACCTGTAGGGCAGCTGATTTATGCTGGGGACAGACCCTATATCGTTATCGGGGTGGTAGCAACTATTCTAAGTGAAAATGCACCTCCGGCGGGTCAACTGTATGTGCCGATGTCTATTTACAACGCTTCGACTGGTAGCCGCGACATTGGGAGCATCCAAATGCGCCCTTATGCACTTGCAGATGTGGATGAGTTAAGCCACCAAGCAGAGGAGTTACTGTTACAAAGATTTCCAGGTTACAAATTTAAATTTTGGAATAATGTATCAGATATTATACAGCAGCAGAAAACTCTAGAGATGGCTTCTCAAGGTCTAACAGCAGTAGGAGCGATCGCGCTCTTGGTTGGCGGTGTTGGAATTGCGAATATTATGATTGCCTCTGTAAATGAACGAACTGCTGAAATAGGTTTGAGACGGGCCATAGGTGCAACCCAACGCGAAATCATGCTGCAATTTATTTTAGAGGCGATGCTTTTAAGTTTAATAGGAGGAACAGCGGCTCTAGGAGTAGTGCATGGATTGACTGTTGTAATTACCGATACCTTTAGCTTGCCCTATAAGTTTGATAGCAGAATTGCAGTGCTAGCAGTGGGTTCAGCGCTACTGGTGGGGGTGGGAGCTAGTTTGCTTCCCGCCGTGCGGGCTAGCCAGATCGATCCAGTAAAAGCCTTGCGCTCATAAGTTTTTTTCTACATTTTGAGGCAGGAAGTATATTGAGTAGAGTGTAGCCAGATACAATTCTTCTTACTTTTATCTCATGCTTTTAAAGGTGGCTGACTCCTGCCTTCTGACTCCTGCCCCAGCAAGAACTGCCTCCTACCCTCTGTTATAAAGACTCTAACTGATGGTAATCTAAGATTGTAGAACCAAATCCAATAAAAACTTTTGTTTTTGACAGTTTTCTTTTTTGGACAACAGTAATATAAGTCGTGGATAAAGTCTTTAACAATTAAGACTTGGTGATGATTTAAGTAAGTTCTAGAGAACTTAGTTAGTTTTTTAACAGGAGAAGTAGGGTGCTTAACAACCTTCATCAGTTATTATCTCCCCGAAAGTGGGGAATTCCCCTCGCGGGCTTAGGCTTACTTCTCGGTTTGGGCTTTCTAGCCAAGCAAACTCAAGTAACATCATTTACAGATTCTCGATTATCATCGGCTCAGATTCACAAAACCTCCGAAAACTCTCTTTTGTCGCAGCTGAGAAAAGTTCGAGATCAAAGAAGTCAACTGAATGCGGCTTCTGGAGGCGGAAACACAGTACCTACAATCACAGCGCTGGTTCCAGGCGATGGGGGAACTATAAAAAGCGCCAGAGTTTTACCAAAAGGAAGTTTTCCTGTAAAAGATGGGATTTACCTTTATGGTCAATCCCCAAAGCCAAACCAGCTTGGTCAAGGTTATATCATATTTCAAAAGCAGCAAGACAAGGTAAAGGGTGCGTTGTATATGCCCCAATCAGAGTTAAATTGCTTTCAGGGTACAATCAACCCATCAGGAGAGTTGGCGATGACGGTTAATAGTTCGTCAAATGAAGCCAGTTCTGAACAATCGAATCAGGTAGCTACAAGCAATAGACTGCCCCGGGTTGGTGAGGATGAGTCAAATTCTTATGCTTATTCCCTGGCTCTGCAAGACTTTTATCGGTTAAATTCGATCGCAGCTAGCGATCGCCGCACGTTACAAATGTGCAATTAATCTTCAATATTCTTGATTATGTCCTTTTGGACTAGACACACTCAAGCAGCTTTTTAGAATGAAATAGTCCTGAGTGTGTTACAGCAGATTTCAAGGAAAGTGAGATTAAGGGGTGACAAAGAGGCTATAAAACAGATTAGATAAAAGTCATAGCACGTAAACCCTTCTGAAAATAGGGTAGTTTACGGGGCTTTAAGCGCATCAAATCATAAGCTAAATCAGACCAAAACTTCATTGCTCCCACTCAAAGTTGTTTATATAAAACGGCTTATGTGAGTTGCAGTCTGGAAAGGCGTAAATACGTCAACATGGCTAAACATCTTGGCTAAACTATAGCCTGAAACCCTTGCTATAGCTTGGGCATTTTTAATTCACATAAGGCGTACAAACTAATCCAAAAGGCACTATGTCGGCAGTGTAATCGCTTTAATTCTTTCAAACGACCAACATATTTTTGGAGTTCCATTTGACAATAATTACAACCATATAAGGAATCGCACAGAAATAAATTACCTATTTGCTGAGGATGAAGAAAGATTCAAATCGTTTTGAGGTCTGATCCGATAATTCCATTCCCCATGAAACTCAAACTTCTCCAAGTAGACTTTTGACAGTTCCCGACGCTTATTTTTATGCTTTTTCGATATTTGTATTCATCAATTAAAGCTTAAATTGTCAGTTTTTTATTAGTAGTAGTGTTACCAATCCGGTTAATCACTACCTCTCTACTACTCAGTGGTCTGCCTCTCCAGTTTTCTGTAAGATGGCATAACATACGGTGTCCTATCTTATTCCACTTGCTTGTTACTTGGTGAAAAATAATTTTTTTAACCTATCAGAGATGCCTAAGTCCTGTTTTCTCTTGTAGTCTTTTTAGGGTATTTTGTCTCCCCGAAAGCGCTCCAACGCCTTCAATCCTGGTAGCTACCAAATGGCAGATTTATCCACCTGAAAATGACCGACGCTATGCAGACTAATGTCCACGTAAGACTTATTCACAGTTGACGCATCGTGAAGCAAGTTGTCTGTAGGTGCTATATAGCACTCCCCAGGAGCGAGTGCTAAGCGAATGACTGGGTAATACGGATTACGTTTCATAAACTCATAACCAACTTCCTGTCCGCGATAATATTTCGCGATTTGTTTGGTTTCATGGACGGGTAGATAGGCAAATAACTTTTCTATTGTTTGATTAATGTAAAGCAGATGACGAGTCTCAGAGCCAATATTGATACACAATCGGCTTCTTGCTTTGTAACGGCTCCGGAGTGGAAGTGCGTCTATACTATCCATATGCATACCAACTAAGAGACATCTTTCTGGATCTGGTGATTCTAATGTAATAGTTTGCATTCCTGGGGGAGCGGTATGGACTCGCAACAACTCTAAAGAACTCACATTCATTGGCCATTCAGCTATAGCTTCCTTCAGAATCGGCAATAGATTCTCGATAGTATAGAATTGCAGCAGATCCGCGTATTCCTGTGGATAGATTTGGGGAGAAGAGAGCGATAATGGCAAATACTTTTGAAATATTTTCAATGTCATATCTGGAATACGAAAGATACCAATGCTTGCTTCTGCCGACCAGCTTTGAGCCGATCCCGACTTTTGATCGGAAAAAATGAGTTGATGTTCTGCGAGGGTTGGGAGCCGCCACGAATTTTGAGACTTTGACAACAAATTGAACTTTTCTTCCTTCAGTAAACATTCACAACCTCTATTTGGGATTAGATAGTGTAACATCCATATCTCCAGCTAAATTCTGAACTAAGCGCCGCATACCAGAAGTACGAATGGTGGTGTGAGGGGTGAAGGGAAATCTAGAAGATCCCTCTCCACCTTTTAGCCAAAGATTGCCTGGAAAATATCAACGGCACTTGCTTTTGAAAGAGCAACTTCAGATTTGGATACTGTCGCATGAATGTCGCGAGGGACTTGGATTTGTGCGAAATATCCGCAGCCTTCTCGTATAAACGAGGGCCTCAAAGCTAGCCCGTGGGTAGAAATGCTGTTAAGCTTATCGCCCAGATTCGATGCAAATCCAGTTGAAGGCAACTGCGCCTTCAATTCGCTGTCGAGCAGGTGCATCGCGTGCTCTTGCTGTACTGTGCCGCCGTTTTGAATTGAAACGTCGATAACAAAAGGCGATGTGGTTGCAAGATTTGCCGAAGCGAGGAGAGTCAAAAACAAAGAGGATGACATAAACTACTCCTAATAATGAACTTATTAGACTTAATCAGAAACGATTTGTTGATATATCTGAGATTAGCTGGGGATTTACGCAGTTTGTCAAAGAAATATACGTTTCTTTATATCATCCCCTAATTCAGCAACGCCAGACTTTCTTGGGGTAAAAGTAACGAGGACACTGTTGGCGAATTCAGAAAAGACCTATGTGAGGTTAGTCAGTTCAGAAATAAAGCGATTCTTTAATCGCGCTTGAATAACCTACCTAATAGTTTGACAAAGGTAAGGCTAACCTAATATTACTCGTGTACAAAAATGCAACAGAGCTATTGATTACAGCAGATTGTGGCGGTAGCAACGGGTATCGATTGAGGTTATGGAAGACCCAAATCCAGAAACTTGCCAACGAATTTGAACTTGTAATTAAAGTTGCACATTTTCCACCAGGTACAAGCAAGTGGAATAAGATAGAACACTGTATGTTCTGCCATCTTACAGAAAACTGGAGAGGCAGACCATTGACTAGTCAAGAGGTAGTGATTAACCTGATTGGTAACACTACTACTAATAAAAAACTGACAATTAAAGCTCTACTTAATAAACACAAATATCAAAAAGGAATAAGAATCAGTGATCGGGAACTGTCAAAAGTCTACTTGGAGAAGTTTGAGTTTCATGGGGAATAGAACTATCGGATCATACCTCAAGACGATTTGAATCTTTCTTCATCCTCAGCAAATAGGTAATTTATTTCTGCGCGATTCTTAAAACAGCGCAAGTATAGGCAATAGCAATTAAGTTTTACTCCGGAATTGTGAATTTTGCTGTATCAAGCAATCCTCAGTAGTTTTCTAGGGCTTTTTTGCCACTCGTTAAAATCGCTGACCTGTTGTAAGTTCAAATCTAAGTTCTCCTTGATCGCTAATTCCTAAATCACCTCGAATCAGTCCAAAGGATGACTTGACGCGCAATCCGAAGCCGTAACCAAAGCCACTTCCGGGTTTATCTCGTAGCACTCCTGGTTCTCCTAGCACGGTTTCGCTAGACCCGAAATCTGAGGCGAAATCAGTAAAAACAACTCCTCCGATTGAGTAAGAAATTGGGAAACGATATTCCACAGAAGCTAAACCATAACTCCGACCACTGGCAACTTTTCCATAACCATAACCCCTGACAGAATTTAGTCCACCAATATTAAAAGCATCAGCTGGTGGAAAGTTTCCAAGAATCGTACCAATTTGGAAATTAATCGCCAACATTTCTGGATTGTCAGTTGGTCTACCATTACCGATCCAACTGACTGGTAAATACTGAATATAATCTCCCCGAAGGCGGTTGCTAGAAATATTACCCAATCCAATCGGAATTGCTTGTTCTGTGCTAAGAGTGAGAATCGATCCTTGAGTCGGATTTTCTCGGCGATCGCGTCGATCTCTGGATACAGAAAATAATACTGTATATAAGTCATCAATACCAGTACCGCTAAGAGATAAAGGACTCCCTAATCTATCGACCTGTGTAACGTTATAGTCGCGATCGCGTAAGCTAATTCTGGTATAATTCAAGCTTATAGCTGCATCCCACTCATCAAAAGATTTTAAAACTCCTACAGAACCGCCAAACCTTCCCTCGCGTACCTTGTCACCGTTAGACAATCTGATATCGTCGTTGAAAGTTCCCGATGTATTACGAGTACGAAAAGCTCTGATGCTGTAGCCTAAGCGATTTGGTTCTTGAGGACGATAACGACTAATGAACTGACCATTAAATTGGACATCTTTACCGCTGATTTGTACAATTGTATCTAATTTATCGTTAACACCGCTGATATTTTCATCTCTATAACCTACCCGACCGTATAATCCAACATCGTCGTTATTACCGCCTCCGAAAATTAGAGAAGGGAAGTTACGCTCTTTGATTTCATAGATAAGATTAACGCTATTGGCATCTTCTTGGCGATAAACATTGACTTCATTAAATGACTCTAATCTCCGCAATCGTTGCAAGTCTGCTTCTAGTAAATCTTCACGAAATACCTCACCAGGTTTGAGTTTCAGCAGACCAATGATAAAATCTTTTCGGGTACGTCCTTCGATCGGCTGACCTTTTTCATCGACTAATCGATCTTTGTTGTTAACAAAACGAATCTGGATATCTTTGACAATTCTTTGAGAAATTTGGGAAAACTCCACAGACTGGTTATCTATTGGAGTTAATCCGATATAGTCACCATATTTTGCATATCCTCCCTCTATTTCTAAAGTTGGTTTTGTTGCCACAATACTACTAGGGCTATCTTCAGTAGAAGATTGCGTGTCTGCAACGGCCTCTAGATTTTCTCCAGCTATTAAGATAAATGCGATCGCAACTACAGCTATTTGAATATACATAAATAAAGCTTTGTCATTACCCACATTTTGGCAACAGTTAAATATTTGATAAGTAATCAAGCGGACATGATATCAAAGCTTCCTTTCTTCAGTGACTAATGTCAAGCTAACCCATTCGCCTTTATCGTTGTAGCTGCGAATCATCCGTTGGCGCAGGTTTGGCTGAATTAACCACCCCACTTCCAGAAAAAATGGTTGGCGTAACTGCACTTTGACAGGTGAAGTTGCAGAAGCGCCATTTGGTAAAAACAATACTTGTACCTGCTTTTGGGGGTTTTGGTCAAAGAGAACAATGGAGTCTTTGATGGTAGCAGTTGAGGTAATAGTGCGTTCTGCAAAAGAGGTACTTTGAATTAATCGCCCAGCATCATCAAGTTGTAATTTGAAAATTGTAGAGTAAGTATCAGGCGATCGCAAATCTGGATATATTGTCACTGCTTGGCCTTGCCATTCTCCCAACAAATCATTTATCTGTAAAGTTGGACGTTCATCTGCTGGGGTTCCAGCTAGATGTTCTCGAATTAAGATTAATTCCTTTAGCTCACCAGTATTATCAAACAGTTGCACCAGACGCAAGCGGCGATTTTCATGAACCAAAGCGAGTTCTCCACCAAATTCGGAAAATGGCCCTAGCTGAATTACACCTTCAGAGAAGGAACCATTTTCAAAAAATAGTAAACTTCGCCCCAGAGAACTATATTCTTTAACTAAATCATCTCGTCCAGAACGGCATAGAGTTAAACGCACTGTCTGGTTATTGTTCAAACCTTCTAGTGAAAGACGGCTAGGAGTATCATTTAAAAGTGTCCCTTGGGGAGAAAAATTAGTAAATGAACCTTCCCAAATACCGAGATTTTGCAAAAAACATTCCCATTGTGATTTCATAGTGATTTTGTCATTTGTCATTTGTCACTGGTCATTTGTCACTGGTCATTTGTCATTTGTCATTGGTCATTTGTCATTTGATTAGCCCTGTTAAGTTGATATATAGGTTTAATTTCATATTCGTTCAAGCAAAACTTCAGTTATTCTTTTAAAATCTTGGGAATTTCGAGTTCAGAGGTCAAAGTTTCGGGTTCAGAGGTCAAAGTTCTGAGTTCAGAGGTCGAAGTTCCGAGTTCAGAGGTCAAAATTCTGAGTTCAGAGGTTGAAGTTCCGAGTTCAGAGGTCGAAGTTCCAAGTTCAGAAGTCGAAGTTCCGAGTTCAGAGGTTGAAGTTCCGAGTTCAAAGGACAAATGACCAATGACCAATGACTATCTTTTAGCAAAACGTTGGACAGCAAATAAGCTCCCCATTAATCCTACACCTGCACCGAAACTCAAAAGAATCAGAGGCAATAATAAAATTTCTGCTGGAGTGAGTTGCACTCTGTTGGTGATGACTTGGATAAACTCAGGTTGATTGACTAGCAACTTACCGAGAAACTGTTGAATCACAGAAATGAAACTCCAAGCGATCGCACCACCAACCAAACCAAAGGCAATTCCTTGTAAAATAAACGGCAGGTAAATCCAAACAGAAGTTGCTCCCACTAGTTGCATAATTTCAATTTCCTGGCGACGCGCCATGACAATCAACCTAATTGTGGTGGTAGTCACTGCGATCGCTGTTAAAGTCAGAATCATTGTAATTGTTAAAGTAATCCAGTTCAGACCCCGATGCAACTGGGCAATGCGTTTAACTGCTTCATCCACATACTGCACCGTCTCGACTCCTCGTAATTTAGCCAACTGTGTTGCTAAGGTTGGTACAACTTGAGAATTACGTGCTTTCACCTTCATCTCATCAACTAGAGGATTCTCACCTAGCTGCTGGGTAGCACCTTCAATATCAGAAATTCTCATTTCCTTAACTAACTTAGTCCAAGCTTCTTCTTTGGTAACGGTTTTTATCGCCGCTACCTCTGGCATTTTAGCGATTAGTGGCTCAATACTTTCGATTTGCGTATCCGGTTCGAGATAAACTGATACTTCTAGCTGGCTACCAAACTGATAAAGAAGTTTTTCGACTTGCCAAGAGGTTTGCAGACTCAAGCCGAATAAAAACAGTAACACCGTCACAGTGCTGACAGCGGCCCAATTCATCCAACCCCCCCGCAGTAAACCGAGGAAAGTTTCTTTTAGCAAATAGTCAAGTTTCGTGAAAGATTTAAACACACATCACCTCAAAATTTGAACTTAACGCCAAAGCACTAAGTTCAGCTTTTGCGTCTTTGCGTCAATAACACCACTATTTATAGTCAATAGTGCAAAGTTTGCCAATATATCAGCTTTTATCTATTGCTACTTCTTTCTTCTGTCGTCCTGCTATCTTGACCATTTACCCGATTTTTATACCATTTGCCACAGATATACTCACTATTGCCTCTAACAGTTATTGATAATAATTGGCTAGCTGTTCTGGTTTATCAGCAATTTTACTGTTATTTAAACTTGACCTCTAGGAAGAGGGAAAATAGTTTGGTATTTATACTATGTTTTTCTCTAAATATCGGAGTAATTTATAGGAGAAACAGATTAATTGAAGGAAAGTTAAACCATGAAATTCTTAAACAAAGCCAATTTGGACAATATCTTATTAAACCAGATCCGCTCTCAGCTTGAGTCCGTAGAAATACATAATTCTAATCTGGCCAAACTATTGTGCAAAATAATTCCTTCCAATTGCCCTTTTGAAAGAACTGTTAAAGTTTTCGGTCGGACTCTACTTCGCATTCCACCTATGTGTAAATTAAACCCCCTTTATGAACAGATAGTTGGTCTTCGTTTTAAGTGTTTATTATATTTAGTCAATGAATGTGGTGAAGATGCCAGAAAATATTGCTAAACATTGGTTTGCATAAATAAAAAAATTGATTGGAGAAATCTTTTTATTAAGAAAAATTGTATAGGAATCCTAGTTGCAATCAGATATGAATCAGAAATAAGCTGATAAACGACCGAGCTCGTTTCTTTGTAAAGCTGCGCCAAATCCTAGCTTTTTTTCAACGCAAAGGTACGCAGAGGTTAGCGCAAAGGTACACAGAGGTTTTCTGAAGATAATTCGCTATGTCCCAAAATAATTAAGTGCATCTTCATAGAAAATTGCTATGACAATCAATTTCACATTTAAAAGTACTGTTTAATGATGTCAGCCTCGATAAAAGCATCGCTCCAAGTATGGTGCAACGTGACTTCACAATAATTATTTTGGAGATTGGTACTACGTCTAAGGGAATATTTAAAAAGTATTATTGCTAACAATAGAACCTCAAAGACCTAACCCCTAGCTAATATCTTGACCTCATACCAATTTTTTATAAAGCTGCATAGAATTCGATCCCCCCTAACCCCCCTTAAAAAAGGGGGAACCGGAAAAACATCTATCAAAGTCCCCCTTTTTAAGGGGATTTAGGGGGATCAAGATATGTGCAACTTCACATTAAATTGGTATAA
>NZ_JAVRBQ020000187.1:0-24278 GCF_034531215.2 Nostoc sp. ChiSLP03a | reverse complement strand
CAATAGGTCATCAGTGATAGCATAAATTGTAATTATTTCGTTTAACATTACCCCTCCTAATTTTTCCTCTGGAGGGGATTTTATTGCTTATGCAATGCCACCTGAACACCTGCAAGCATAACTAGCAACTTGGGTTATTAGCTTTCAGCAGTCATTAGTAGTAATTTTGTCCTTTGATAATAACTAATGACCAATAACTAACTAAAGACTATTGACTCATGACTGATATTGTAGTGATTGGTGCCGGAATTGCCGGTTTAGTCTGCGCCCAGCAGTTAAGTCAAGCTGGATATTCGGTGGTAGTGGTGGAAAAGTCACGTGGTTTGGGAGGAAGACTAGCTACACGCCGCTTGTATGGAACTTTGGCGGATCATGGGGCTTGTTACCTGAAACCAAAGGGTGAATTATTAGAACGTTTTGTGAAGATATTGCGCGATCGCCATATCCTCGAAGTTTGGACAGATGAGGTTTACGAACTTACAACAGGCGCTCCTTTATCTGAACCGAAAAACCGCAGTCCGCGTTATGTTGCGCCTGGGGGGATGAGTGCGATCGCTAAATCCCTCGCCCCAGGTTTAGAAATATTACTGAATCAGCGTGTCATCGCTATTACTCCAACTTCCGAAGATAGCTGGCGTTTGACTTTGGAATCTAGTAATGAAGAATTAACCGCAAAAGCTATAGTTGTCGCTATTCCTGCACCCCAAGCTGTGATGTTATTGGAATCTTTAGGTGAGAGTGTATTGGATGGAGCCTTTCTTGATAACTTGCGTTCTGTAGAATTTTATCCTTCAATTAGTGCGATCGCGGGATATCCTTCTACATCCCAACCCTTCCCTCAATGGAAAGCCTTAACTTTTGTGGATGATGTTGATTTAGCATGGATTGGTTTGGATAGTAGCAAGCGTCCTAACCCTCAACAACCACATTTTGTGGTGCAAAGTAGCGCTGATTTTGCCCAACGTCATCTAGAATCACAGGATTTACAACCTGCGGGACAATATATGTTGCAACGAGCAGCTGAATCTCTGTCCCTTCCTTGGCTGAATACTCCCGAATGGATGCAAGTACATCGTTGGCGTTATGCCTTTCCTAGCCATCCTTGGCACGAAGCTTTTTTGTCTACCGAAACTTCCTTACCTTTAGTTTGCTGTGGTGATTGGTGTGGCGGCAATCTTGTCGAAGGTGCGATGCTTTCTGGATTAGCTGCGGCTGATGAAATTAATCATCAGTTACGTCATCTATCTTTTGATAATGTGAACTTTTTAAACGTTTTTGCCCAATCATTTCATCTGTCGCTAGACTGATCCTGCACTATCGTGAGTCACTATTTTTCTGACTGACTAAATCAAAGTGCAAAAAATAAGTTTTTAGATGAAATAGCAAATTTTGCTGCGAACCTAAAAAGTGATGCCAATTACCCAAAAAGCTTAACTTCAGGAAAAACTTGTTCCTAATTCAAGTCATTTTTTTGCTGTTAACCTTGATCCCCTTGCCTTTATGCTGCGTTTTATGTAGATTTCTGCTAAAACGGCAGAAATTTGAAATAATTAGGATTATAAATATAAAATGTAGTTAACTTACTAGCTTATGGGATGCTGTTTTAATAAGTAATGCTGAAAAACAGTATAAACTTTAACTAAAATAAGCAAAGCCAAATGTCTGAGATTGTACCAAGATAAGAGGCTATTTTTGGGGTTGATTGCATCTGTAAGTTTAATTACTTTGAACTGATTGTCATCACGACTTTGCCATCTAAAAAAGTTATTCTCTCCACCAAGCATTGAGTTGATTAAAAAAGGAGTTTAAAAACCATGAAAACGGTAGTCAATTTAACACAACAATCAATAGTGGGAGAAATTGAAAGTATTTTGAATACATATCCATCCCATCCATATCAACAAGCCTTTGCAATTCCTGATTTACGCCAAGAGCTAATTAATTTCGTCCTCAACCGCATTCTCTCCTTTTACAGCGTCGTGTCTGATGAACAGATTCCAGCGGAGGCTGAACAAGGAAGCTTGGCTTATTACAAATTGCCTCGTAAACCCTTAGAGCAGCAACTACATTTACAGAATTTGATTCACCAAGGCATTTGTCTAATCGTTCAAGAAAAGTCAGATTGGATTAGCCATCGTGTTTGTGAAACAGTTCAATCAGCTTGTGAACCCTCTCACTGGTTTGGTTAATAGTTCTAACAAGATTTGGCTCTCTGCTGAGATATCAATAACGTCGGCTGTGAATTTTGAATATTTGAGTTAATCCCACGATTAAAGGCTGTGGGATTAGCTCAATATTTTTTTAAGTATATTCCTGTTGAGGTGTAAACTTTGACAATCACTAAGTTCAAAGGATATTCCCAGGATATGAGAAAAATAACTGCTCTAGTGCTAAGTATTTCCGTGACTGTCGGGGTAGGGGCATTAACACCCAAAGTCACTAATGCCCAATTGTTTTACCCACCAGCAAGCGATCGCCATTCATTAATGGTAATCGGTCAAGGGGTGGTGAGAGTGCCAGCAGATACGGCGGATATTGAGTTGGTATTCAGTAGTGGAGGTAGCAATGATGAGTTACAAACGCAACCATCATCTCTACCCGAAACCCGCCGCATATCCTCACCAACTCTACTGTTGAATTACAAAACAGCAGCAGAATCTTTACCAAGTAAAAAATCCCTAACGAAAGCAACTCTTCAGCCTGTAGTGGATAGTTTAGTTGCTAAAGGCATTAGGGCTGATAAAATTCAGGTGCAAATTAATCCTAATGCCAGTGAAAATAACGCCAAGATATTGGTGAGACTAGAAAAGCCAACGCGCGATCGCGTCCAGGAAATCGTTGCTACAGCGAACAAGTCCACGAGCCAAATTGAAAACCTTTCTGTCAAGAGTGTAGGTGTTGACTATGCGGTAAATGACTGTCAGGCTTTGCAGAGTTCAGTTTATCAATCAGCGATGAAAGATGCTCAAAGCCGCGCTCAGGCTTTAGCAACTGCGATGGAAGTTAAACTTAGTACTCCTTCTGTTGCCGAACCATTTTACACATTATTTTATCCCTCATGTAGTTCTAAAACTGGAGTTCCGTTGCCATCATTTGCTAGTTTTTTATTATCACCAGCTTATAATCCAGATGCTCCAGCAGAAGTTGAAATGAAAAAGGATATTTTTGTGACGTATACAACGAGATAAACATTTATATTTAGAGCGATTGCTTAATTATTTATTCTAATTTGAATAAATAGTAATAGATGTGATCGCCCTTAATAATACTCAACTACGGCAGCAATAGCAGCAGCAACTTCCTCCATAATTTCACTCGAACATCCTCCAATTTTACGGATAAATCTTTGTATATCCATACCGCGCAGTTGCAAAATATCTACAGCAGAAGTTTTTGTTAGACTATTTGCACTGTCTGGTTCAATTTTAACGTGCCAAATATTGCCAGTATAATATTCTTTCCAGTCTGTGATTGGTACAATCAACTTAATGGGTAGCTTGCCAACACCATCAGAACTTACTACTATCGCAGGACGGACTTTTTTAATTTCTGCTCCCACTGTCGGATCGAAATTAGCAAGCCAAATATCACCCCGTTTAGGAGATGTATATTTAATAATCAATCAAGTCTCCTGTCTGTAATTCCTGCCATTCTCTATCTTGCTCGTAATGTAATAACATTAACTCAGCCTGTGCTGCCAATATGCATCGCCGTTCTTCTAATGACAATTTCATAAACTCCCGACGGCTGATACTCTTAGCTTGTACAAGTGTTTCTGAAGCTTGTAGCTGTGGTATGTCTCTCTGAGGAGTAGAATTTGAGATTTCCATACTTTCCCAGTAATTTTTATAAAAATTCCTAATTTATATTTATTTTACTGCACAGCTATAATATGCGTATTCATAATCAAAATCAAATATTCACTTGAATCTATACTAGATTGCTAATTTCAAATTCTAGTAATGATAAAAACTCCAGAAATGTTTGTGACAAATCTGGAGCCAGGAAAGATACGCATTTACCTATACCAAATTTTCACCTTGAGATAAACCTACGTCATCAGGGTATACACTCAAATACAGATAAAAGTGTTTGAGGATTCTCGTTACACTCCTTCTCTATTGGAAGTAACGCAAAACAGCCTCAGCTCATCTGGGGCTGTTTTGTGAGAGTTGTTTGATAGAAGGGGTACATCAATAAGTGATGCCCATGTTAAATATAGATAATTCAGTATGCATCCTTATTCAGCTATGTTTTGCCATATCAGGATGATTGGGAAAATTTTTATGGCTTTTTTCAAAAAAAAACTCCAGATGCACTTAAGGCATTCTGGAGCAGTAACAGGTTTCTAACATCAATCAATTTTTACATCTGCGATCGCCTGATGTCGTTAGGGTATATACTCAAATGTGTTTTATGTCTACTCATCCGCAAATCGACCAACAAGTTACCTTCTTTTCTACCCATAACCTCAATGTATCTACAGAATTCTACGAACAAAAGCTAGGTTTGGAGTTATGGCTTGACCAAGGAACCTGCCGAATTTATACTGTTAGTGGTTCTGGATACTTAGGATTGTGTCAAGCAAGCGAAACATTAGCTCCTCCAACCGATAAGCAATCAAGTGTTATTTTTACTCTAGTAACACAGCAGGTGGATGAATGGTTTGAATATCTCAAAAAACGTGGCGTCGAATTTGAAAAGCCACCGACACTAAATGAAAAGTACAACATTTATCATTGTTTTTTCCGCGATCCTGATGGTTATTTGATTGAAATTCAACGTTTCGAGACTAACGACAACAAAAAAGACATAACCCAATAAGTTATGTCTAGATGTTTAATGTACAGGGCAGGATTTTTACAGGCTAGAACTTTTTGATTTACTAAGGTACATAATACCGACTAATGCTGTATAAACATTATCGATAGGAATATACCTTTTCTTTCATAGATTTATCGGGATAAAATGTGGAGTTTATACAGCCACAGAAAAATATTTACATTTATTTACAATTGCTGCTTATGTATCGCTTTTGACTTTTATATAATTTCCATCTAATTGACAATCAAAAAACTCTCTGTGTAAATCCTGATTTTAACCAGGGTTAATATTGATCGCAAAAGCTAAAATACATTGTTGCCAGTCGATTATGTTCTTAGCAAAAATATTTTTGTAAGGATTTCTTTATTAATTATGCTAATTTTATAATAATTATTTTTAAGCTAATAAACATTGAGTGTATCGGGTCAATAAATATTTTATTAGGGTGACTACATGATAGCCGAAAAAATCAAATTGTTACGCACAGCACTACAACCTAAAGGTTCAGTGACGAAAGCCATTTTCAAACATATTTTATGGTGTGGAGCTTTCGGATTTTTAATTTCTCTGCTTCACCATTTTGAAAAACCTGTATCCCAGCCAATCTTAGCAAATGTGATTCCTAGTATTGTTTTAGGTTTGTTACTTGTCTTTCGGACAAATACTGCTTATGAGCGATTTTGGGAAGGAAGAAAATGCTGGGGATCTATAGTAAATAACACCCGAAATTTAGCAAGGCAAATTTGGGTATCAGTTGATGAAATTTTACCAGAAGATAAAGACAAGAAAATTACGGCATTAAACTTATTGGCGGCTTTTGCAGTAACAACTAAATTACATTTGCGAGGAGAAACTGTCAATAGCGAGTTAGAAGATTTAATGCCATCTACTAAGTATATAAAACTGAAAATTATGAATAATCCCCCTATAGAGGTTGCCTTTTGGATAGGAGATTATTTACAAGAACAGTATAATCGTAATTGCCTTAATAGCTACCAGTTAACATCAATGCAAGAATTATTGAATAATCTTGTGGATAATTTAGGTGCTTGCGAACGCATTTTAAAAACACCTATGCCGCTTGCTTATGCCCTTCATTTGAAGCAATTGCTAATATTATATTGTTTTCTGCTACCATTTCAAATAGTTGAGAAGCTCGGTTGGTGGACAGGTTTAATTTCTGCTTTGGTTGGGTTCACTGTGTTTGGCATCGAAGCCATTGGCTTAGAGATAGAAAATCCCTTTGGTTATGACGCTAATGATTTACCATTAGATGCAATTTGCGAGACAATGAAGCGTAATATTGACGATTTAATTACTTTGACTCCTAATGCGCGATCGCGTCAGCAAGATAGTATAAGCAATTGAAAAAAGCTGAGAATCAGAAAAATATAGCAAGGGACTGGGGACTGGGGATTGGGTGAAAAGTCTTGTTGTGTCTAAGTTTTATCATCTGTTAATGTCTTAACCACCAAGGCTTGTGCTATAAATCTCAGTGGCGATTTACTTGGTTTGTACATAATATATATTCCGCAAACATATTGTAGCTGTACCGAGAATGGCAGATAAATCACAACTAACAAAGAGGTGCGATCGCTAAGTCTTGTTTGGCAAACTATAAACCTCTCCTAATATCTTTTCACAACCGCCGAATCGCCATCTCTAAACCTTCACATACACGAGTCAGAAAATCTAAATCCAAAGTAGCGATCGCATCACTAACTTTGTGATAATGTGGATTTCGCAAAAATGCCGTATCTGTCACCATCATTGCTGAATAACCCAAATCCCAAAATGGTGCATGATCGCTAAGTCTGGTTTGGGGAACTATTAAACCTCGATTTGGCACGGGTAGCCATTGACTAGATACGCCAGCTTTGCGAATATTACGGCTCATGCCAATTAAGTCAGGCAATGTCCGCAAGTTACCAATTAAAGCAATAAAATCACCCGTATCTGGGTAGAAGCGTTCCAGAGGAGGGGGATAACTTTGGGAACCAGGAGTAGAATCCTTATAGCCCAGCATTTCTAAGGAGATCATTAAGCGTAGCTGTTGTTTTTGTTGATGCAACAAGGCTGCATAGTCAGCACTACCCAGTAAGCCGTATTCTTCCATATCGAAAGCAACCAGCCTTAAGGGATATCTCGCAGGTTCGGCAGCGAATTTTCTCGCTAATTCTAGCAACACTGCTACACCTGTAGCATTATCATCAGCCGCAACTGTTCCCGGAACCCCATCATAATGAGCGCCAATTAAAATAGGTGGCAAATCCTTTTTTTGCCCTTTAGCTTGGGATGGTAAATTTAATATCAAGTTATTACAAGTTTTACCTCTGACTTCAAAGGTGTGGATTTCCACACTTCCCCATTGGGAAAATTGCTGGCGGATATATTCTTGGACAAAAAAATGCCCAGCCGTTGCCATGTAAGGATCGCGTTCTCGCGCGATCTCACTCAGGGAAGTCTGTAATCGCTCTGTTAAATTCAAATCTTTTAAGTAGTAGCAATAATATGAGAATTTTCAGGTACTCAAAAAAGCAGAGCCAGCGTTGTTAAGGTTAACTTACCAATTTGCAGATAACTTAAACAGAAATAGGCGGATATCAAGAATTGAGGCTGCTTGGGCACACCAACCATCTCAATGCTATCCTAGTCTTGCAACTATCTCCTCTAGCTGCACTTATTAGCTTACTGCCTTAATGATGAGTATTATACCATTGGGGTGTTTTTATCTTGTAGCACAAAGCTAGAGGTAGTTCCGCCCAATCATAATAAATATATAAGACACTTTAGGAGAAGAGTAACGCATGGGCAAGGTAGTCGGCATCGACTTGGGTACAACCAACTCAGTAGTCGCCGTTATGGAGGGTGGCAAGCCGGTGGTGATTGCCAATGCAGAAGGAATGCGAACAACCCCCTCCGTAGTTGGCTTCAGCAAAGAAGGTGAAAGGGTGGTTGGGCAAATGGCACGGCGACAAACCGTCCTCAATCCTCAAAATACCTTTTTTGCAGTTAAACGTTTCATTGGGCGGAAGTATAGCGAACTTAATGCAGATTCCAAGCGTGTACCCTACACCATCCGCAAAGACGAAGTAGGTAATATTAAAATTGCCTGTCCTCGTCTGAATAAAGATTTCGCCCCAGAAGAAATTTCGGCAATGGTGCTGAAGAAATTGGCAGACGATGCTAGCCGCTATTTGGGTGAACCAGTCACAGGGGCAGTAATTACAGTCCCCGCCTATTTTAATGATTCTCAACGGCAGGCAACTCGCGATGCTGGCAGAATTGCTGGTTTAGAAGTGCTACGGATTCTCAATGAACCGACTGCGGCATCTTTAGCTTATGGATTAGATCGGGGTGACACGGAAACTATTTTAGTATTTGACTTGGGTGGTGGCACTTTTGACGTGTCGATTTTAGAAGTAGGCGATGGGATATTTGAAGTCAAAGCTACCAGTGGTGATACGCAACTTGGTGGGAATGACTTTGACAAAATAATCGTAGATTGGTTAGCAGAGCAATTTCTGGAAACAGAAGAGGTAGACTTAAGACGCGATCGCCAAGCTTTACAACGTCTGATGGAAGCGGCGGAAAAAGCCAAAATTGAGCTTTCTGCTGTCAGTGTAACCGAGATTAATTTACCCTTCATCACTGCCACGGCAGATGGCCCTAAACATCTTGAAACTCGTTTAACTCGTTCTCAGTTTGAAGGTTTGTGTGGTGATTTGGTGGGAAGATTGCGGACACCAGTAAAACGCGCCCTCAAAGATGCCGGACTTTCACCTAGAGACATTGAAGAAGTTGTGTTAGTTGGCGGTTCTACACGAATACCAATGGTGAAGCAGCTTGTACGTGACTTGATTGGCATAGAACCCAATGAAAATGTCAACCCCGATGAAGTCGTGGGAGTGGGTGCAGCAATTCAAGCAGGTATTCTTGCAGGCGAACTCAAAGATGTGCTGCTTTTGGATGTCACACCCTTATCTTTGGGATTGGAAACCATCGGCGGTGTGATGAAAAAACTTATCCCCCGTAACACCACTATCCCAGTACGTCGTTCTGATATTTTTTCCACGTCTGAAAATAACCAAAATACTGTGGAAATTCACGTAGTCCAGGGCGAACGGGAAATGGCAGCAAGCAACAAGTCTTTAGGACGGTTCAAGCTCTACGGCATCCCACCCGCACCACGAGGAATTCCCCAAGTTCAGGTGTCATTTGATATTGATGCTAATGGGATTTTACAGGTAACAGCCTTAGATAGAACCACTGGACGAGAGCAGAGTATCACCATTCAAGGCGCTTCCACCTTGAACGAGTCGGAAGTGAATCGGATGATTCAAGACGCTCAAAAATACGCCGATGTCGATCGCGAACGTAAAGAAAGAATAGAAAAGCGGACTCGTTCTGAAGCGTTGATTTTTCAAGCAGAACGACAACTAAGGGAAGTCGCCTTGGAATTTGGTATGCAGTTTGCCCGCAATCGTCGCCAGAGAATTGATAATATTTGCCGACAACTGAAAGAGAGCCTTCAGGAAAATAGCGATCGCGGTATCGATCAAGCCTACGCCGACTTACAAGATGCTCTCTACGAGCTAAATCGGGAAGTCCGCCAGACTTATGCTGAAGATGAAGACGATGACTTGTTTGGAACCATCCGTGATATCTTTACTGGCGGTGATAAGGAACGAGAACGCGAATTTCCCAGAGATACATATCGAGAACGCGACTCATACAGTAAAGATTATGGCAGAGATTATAACCGCGATAATCGTTCTTCCTCTTATGAAAGCCGTCCTCCACGCAAATCCCGCCCCAGCTATCAAGATAACTGGGATGATGAAGAAGACAATGATTGGTTATAAGAAAAGTTAGGAGTACAGACGCGATTAATCGCGTCTGTACAGGAGTTCAAAATAAATCTTTCAACTCATAACTCCTAACTCATAACTCCTAACTCCTCTCTTTTAATTCATCTAAAATCTAAAATTTAAATAATTGAACTATGCAAAATTTGCCGAACTTTCGTGATTACTATGAGATTTTAGGAGTATCTAAAGATGCCTCTGCTGAGGAAATTAAAAAGGTTTATCGGCGGTTAGCAAGGCAATATCACCCCGATCTGAATCCGGGTAACAAAGAATCTGAGGAAAAATTTAAGGATATCGGCGAGGCTTATGAAGTGCTTTCGGACTCAGCCAAGCGATCGCAGTACGACCAGTTTAGCCGCTACTGGAAGCAAAAAGGCTTTGCAGGCAACCCTAAGACGCCAAAGGCTAAAACTTGGCAGAGTGGCGCTAGCGATCGCAACGGGAATCAAGATGTAGATCCCAGCCAATTCTCCGACTTTGAAAGCTTTATTAATCAAGTTATTGGTGTCAAAAATAAAAGTGCGGCAAATAACTCCAGTAATGGCAATAATAGCGATCCGTTCCGTTCTCCCAGAACAAAAGTTGCCTATACAGTTAATCCCCCACCTCGTACCACCCGCCGAGATATAGAAGCCAGATTAACGCTTCCACTAGAAAAAGCTTATCAAGGCGGTAATGAACGCATTCGTTTGGAAGATGGGCGATCGCTAGAAGTTAATATGCCTTCAGGGATGGTAACAGGTCAAACCATCCGTTTGCGGAACCAAGGCGTTGGTGGTGGCGATCTATACTTAAAAATTACCGTTGAACCTCATCCATTATTTAAGCTAGAAGGTTTAAATATCGTCTGCCAAGTACCTGTTACTCCCAGCGAGGCAGTTTTAGGAGGACAAGTAGAAGCACCTACTCTTGACGGCCCTGTGAAAATGACCACCCCTCCTGGAGTTAGGTCTGGTCAAAAATTTCGACTAGGCAATAAAGGTTATCCTAACGATGCCGGCAAACGTGGCGATCAACTAGTAGAAATTCAAATAGTTACACCGAAAAATATTAGTCAAGAAGAACGGGAACTTTATGAAAAGTTGCGGCAAATTGAAACTTTTAAACCTCGTGCTGATTTAATCCGTTAGGGATAAGATATTAATCTTAATGAAGCTATTGAATAGAAAAATGACTAATGTGTAATTAGTCTTCGTCATCTTGAAAAATAATTTGGGTGCGGCTCTTATCGAAAGACGGTACTCTTATAAACAGTAGAAATCAGGGTGCAGTCATCATAAGCTTTGGAAACAATTAATCCTGTAAAAGGCAAACAGGAGTCTAAATATATCTCTGTATCGCATCCATCATTAACAACTTACAACAAACTTAAAGACACGCTAAAAGAGTCGTGCTTACCTGATGACGATCTATAGAACCCATTTGGGATCTTGTATACTGCTGAAAATTCATGTGAAGTTCGGCTCACTTACCAATATTTCGCTCACAGATAAGAGCATCACTTATTTTATATAATTTAAGTAATATCACTGAAGTCAAAGACACGTAACAACAGCAAAAATAAAGTTATTACCTTCACAGTTCAGTTTTTGAGTAACATAATTTACACCATAGCAACAGAAAAGCGAACTGAAAAGGATGCTCTTGTGTAGTGCATTCTAAAAATTACATAAAAGAGTACGGGGTCAGGAAAGTTTTTACATAATTACTGGTAAAAATAAGTACTATTGTCCCCAAAATTGAAGATCACAAATTACGTAAGGAGATAAATCATGTCTTGGACAGATTACTTTATACGACCTTTTCAAAAAATAGCCGATGGTGACGTGTTTGATGGGTTGACAGATGCGTGGAAAAAGTTTACCCCAGCAGGAATAATCTATGACCAGATCGACACTGCATCGCAAAGGCACGTCCATGTCGCAAATGCTACTGGAATGTCAATTGCGGTTGTTATTTCAGCAAATAAAGACTGGGCGATCGCAGATATCGCTACTTCTGTTGCATTACTCGTGGCTACCTGTGGAACTACTGCACCATCAGGGTTAAGCGCGATAAAGGAAGCCAAGACATTGATGGATCTTTATAACGCTACAAAAACTATTAGAGCAGCCGCTGGGGTTGGTAGTGCGATATACAAAGCTTTTGCAGAAAAAGCAACGACTATCGAGAACGGTAAGTTCAAGGATGTAATCCAAAGATCAAACTCAAACCCACTTAACTACCTTGATCCTAGTCAATATGGTGCAATATGTAATGCTAGCGATTTGACAGTAATGATCGTAAGAGAAGATGGGCAACAAGCTATTTTCAACACTAACAGCGATAGATCGTGGATCATGTATCCTCCTGGTTATTGCCGTGCAAAATATGACACACTTTGGACACCCGATGGTGAACCTCACAATTGGGATGATTAAGGAAAATTGTACAGTAACAAATTAAATTACGTTAAAACAAATTTATATCATCGAGTTAAGTCTTTCATAACTTAAGCTAGCAACTATTTATGTTGATATAGCTTGTAAGTTCAGTGTGCTAATTCTAAACTTAATGTTAGAAAGTGCGAGCTTTACGCCCTCAATGATATTAATTAGCCCAAACCCAATAAATGTTGTAGAAAAGTTGCCCTCACTCACTGAGGGCTTTTTTATGCCCTAGAACACAGCAATTCTCAACTTTATGATTCCACAATCTGAAATTAGATTGGGTGCGGCTCTTATCGAAAGACGGTACTCTGATAAAGAGTAAAAATTAAATGCTTTATTAAGATATATTACTAGATGCTAGTCCAAGCTGTGTCTTCTCCAATTCACAAAGGATTTAAAATATAAAAAATATCTTTGAGCAAAGTGACTCAAACAGATGTGAATCAAAACGGGGCAATGCCACAAAGCAGCGAACCAACTTATTACTCCCTGCTAGGACTGCATCCCTCGGCATCGGTAATTGACATTCGTCGCGCTTATCGGCAACTGAGCAAACGCTATCATCCTGATACTACAGACTTGCCGACTGCGATCGCCACTCCCAAATTTCAGCAAATCAACGAAGCTTACGCGACCCTTAGCCATCCAGAACGCCGATTAAGCTACGATTTGAAAATTGGCTATTCCCGCTTTGGAGTGATTCAACCACCCCCTGGTTTGAATCATCCCGTCTCGCATTCTCATGACTGGTCAAAATCAGCTTACCTCGATGCGAGCGATCGCCCCTTATCATCTGGCGAAATATTTGCTTTATTTATGCTGGTGTTAACATTTGTAGGTTGTCTGTTATTAGCAGTTGCCATTGGCTTAACTCGTGGCGAGGCTGCGATCCATTCCCATTTGCTGCAACCAAATACATCTGTACAACAGCAAATTAGCTATATATCGCAACTAATTGCCCATCCGATAATTAAAAATTAAAAAATTCCCTAATCCAAAATCAAAAATTCCTATGGCTCTTCTTCCCTCTGATACTCCTCTATATAATCATCCCCTACCACAAATTGAGCAGTGGCTAAAAGACCAAGGCTGTCAACAAGACGAAACACAAAGGCATTGCTGGCGTGTACAGCGACCTAATTGGCAAGCTGAATTATGGCTCGATGTTGAGCAGATTGTAGTGCGATATGTTCAATCTGGGGAAAATGGACAAGATATCCAACGCTCATTCAAGTATTCTCTTAGTCGGAATGATGTAGAACAAGCTGTGTTTTCTGGGCCATAAGGAAGGGCTTATCTACTATTGATAGAGCTTTCAATAAGCCTGTTACAGGACAGCAACCCTGTAATGCCAATTATGTATCAGATTTTGTTACCAATGCTTTAGGAGTAAGTTGGCTACAAATTACCAGTAGTCTATTAACAGCACGCGCTGCTGAAAACTTTTCTGCAACGTATTGGCTGGACTGAAAACCCCGATTAATTGCTTCATCTGGATTATCCAAGCAATATCGCATACATTTTGCTAATTCTTCTGCATCTTCATTTTCAAAAAATAGGCTATGTGGCCCTGCTACTTCTGACAATCCTCCCATTTTTGAGACAATCGAGCAGGTTTGAACGCTAGAGGCTTCTTGCACTACGTAAGGTGCTGGATCTTGCCAACGAGATGGAGCAATTAAAGCCAAAGCATCTTGAACTTTTAGAAGTACTTCTTTTTGAGGAACTTTACCTAAAAAATTAACTTTGTTGGCAATTCCTAAATCAGACGTTAGCTGTTTTAATTGCTGAGATTGTTCGCCATCGCCAATAATAGTAATTTTAAATTCTTGATTTTCATCTTGTAAAATCCGCACTGCTTTTAATAAAATATCTACACCTTTGTCTGTAGCTAATCTTCCAACAAAAATAAAATTATATGGTTGAGATAAATTTTCTAAAGTTTTAAGCTGGTTTTCCGACTTGATTTCAATCGGATTATATAATGTATCAACTGGCCAAGGAAAAGCAGAAGATTCTCCTAAAAAGTTACTACAAGCTGTATGATAATCGGCTAAGAAGGCAGTAGAAAGTCGGGTGCTTAAACGTGTCCATTTGATCAAAGTGTGTAATTTCCACTTTAATGGATAATTAGCTTTTGGCAATGTGTGTTTAAATTCAGCTTTTAAACGTTGCGTCAAGTTCATTTGCTCATAACTAGTGTGAGTAGATTGATAAAGAGAATAATGGTATTTAATAATTATCTTTTTTTGCAAAGCTTTACATAACAAAGTAAATAATAAATCGTTAGAATTCATGTGGACTATATCTGCCCAAGCAATATAACTAAACCATTTAGTGATATTATCTTGTCTAGTAGAAATAGTTTTAACCTCAATTAATCTAGCTTCCAACTCAGGAATAATAGAATATATATAAGTTAAAACTCCACTAATTTCATTGTCATAATGGCGGTGTTGAATTAATATTTTCATACATCAGATATGGGAAATTTTGTATTTATGGAAATTGTGGTTGAGCATAACTATGAAACAAGTATTTCAGTTTGCTCAAAATCAACTTGGTTTCTAAGGTAGGTAAGCACAAATAAATCTAACTATCTAACGAGATATAAAAAGCTTAAAACCCTTGCGATCGCTTCTCTACGAGACGCTACGCGAACACTTCGCTCAGTCCCAACGAGACACGCTTTGCGATCGCAATCCTCGCTACAGCCATAGTTATAAATTTCCTCACCCATCTACTTATATGCAGAAAGTTGGGAACAGAATTTTTCCCGATAGTTATAGTTATATAATTCCCGCAGATGTTGCTAAAGTAGCATTCTCTTCGCTACAGGCTAAAAGTTTAGTCTGACAGTAGTAGGGTAAAATTATCATCAATTTGAAAAACCTGCCGAGCGACCTAAGATGTTACCCAAACAGGAACCAAAAGCCATTATCCCCAGTTTGACTTTGTAGCATCTACTCATGAAAGAGAAGTAACAAGCCGCACTATCGCTTCGACTATCCTAGCTTCTAAAAAAAACTTCTTTGGAGACACAAGTGCTGATATAGGTCTTTACATACCCAATGACCAATGACCAATGACCAATGACTAATGACTAATGACTAATGACTAATGACTAATAATTAATTTCTTTCCACCCATGCATGGATGCTACGCCTTTTGTAACCCATTCGATCAAAATTGGGGGAGCTTCTGATATCAAAATACTAGGATAAACTGCTGCACCCCAATCGGGATGAACTAATACACGGCATTGATTTTTAATTACTGGATAGTTTAGCAAAGCTTTGACAACTGCTGTGTCATCGTGAGGAATTGCTCCGGGATGGGAGAGTAAAGGATAGCCTGTACGAGGGTCAATCAGATCGGTTAAATAGCCGCGATCGCGCAGATTAAATGCTAAATCACAGCCAAATCTCATAAACTTTTCTCGTAAGCGTTCTTTCTCTGACTCTACTTCTAGTGTCTTTTCGACTAATTGATAACGCGATTGTTGTAATACAATCACTACTCGTAAAAATGGCTGCCGTTTCCAATCTGGTAATATCCGTTCGCAGTTGGCACAGATATATTGACTGGGAGCATGAATTGAAATTTGAACTGCTTGTCCTGTTTCGCCAACTAAATTAATGGGACAGACTTGCTCCGAAGTGTAAACTTTGGGATAGTTCACTAAATTGATTCGGCTTATACAAATTTTTTAATTTAATCTCCGGTATAGATGATACCTCTTAAAAGTTAAGATAAATCATCATTTTTCTATAATATGTTACTTTTTTGGGAAGCAGTTAATAATAATTTGATAAATTTAATCCGAATTTTATCCTTTATTAACCTGTTCTCATCGAATTTGCTGCGATCGCTGTAGGTATTGGCAGAAATTACAGCGTGTGTTAGACAAGCTATGCCTATGGCGGACTACGCCTACGTAGATGAAATATGTTCGATCGAAATCCCAAAAAAGCAAAGCAGGTTGAAGTAAGCAGAAAATAACAAAAGTAATTATGTCTGCCAAAAAATACTTCAGCTATGCAGCCTAATTTCTATAAAACTCAATTAATTGAGTTTTAAAGAATTCACCGGCACTTCATCCCAAGAATCGACTGTCCGCAATCGTGCCACCCAACCTGCTGCTTTTTGCCTCTCAGTCAAATTATTTTGAAATGAATCATGGCAATCTTTGGCTTGAGATTCATTACGAGTGGCAATACAGGCATGAATCATCCCAGACGGATCGATTTGCTCATTTACCCAAATAGTCATAGAATATTTCCTCAATAACTGTAGCGAACAAAGCTATTCGTCATTTTAGAATACTATTAGAGTCAAAAGTTTTAGAGCAAAATTCAGTAACAAATAGTGAACTAATCCCAATTACTGATTGCTAATTTACAATTACCCAGTTTTGCTTCATTTATTTGGCGGATACGATTTATCTCCTCTTTCGTAGCGACGACGGTAGAGTAATTCTAACTGTCCGCCATATTCTTGAATCCAAGCAATTTGGCGCTGGTAGAGTCCGCGGAAGGTATTGGCAAATAATAGTGTAAAGATTGCCACTACCAACCCTGATGCTGTAGATACTAAAGCTTCACTAATTCCAGCTGTCACACCTGTTGTTTTACTACCTCCCACATCTCCGATATTCAGAGAAGCAAAAGAGTTAATTAATCCCAATACAGTGCCGAGAAGTCCTAACAAAGGCGCAAGACCAATAATTGTCTCAAAAATATTTTGGGAACGTTTGAGTAAGGGAATTTCAGCTTGTGCTTCACTTTCTAATGCCAAACGAAATTCGTCTGGTGTTGGCTCTTGCAATTCTAAAGCTGCTAAAAAAATTCGAGCTAGGGGTAAATCAGTATTTTTGTGCAATTTATCTAAAGCACTAACTACATTATCAAGGCGATAAAGGTGTAGCACCTCTCGCACTACCTTGTTTTGCCGATTATTTATCTTTACCCAAAAAATGATCCGTTCGATAATCAACGCCACTCCTAACAAAGAGAATGCCAGCAGAGGCCACATAACCACGCCGCCTGCTGCAAACAGATTACTAATTTCCATTTATTATTTTTTAACTCTTCAACAACGCTACATTAGCAGATCGTTGAGATGGAGTATTTTAACGCTGCATTGTAGTCACAACAGCTTTTGGGCTATCCTCAGTTTGGCCGATCGCGATCGCGGATTCTGACTAATTTCCTCTTCCTGAGCAATAATCGGCTTTTTTGTCAAGACCTTTAATAAAGGTGAATTTCTTAAACCATGTTTCACCGGACGGTCTTCTAAACTGTGGAAACTAATAATCGCAATTCTACCGCCAGGGACAAGAGCATTTGGGGCTTTATCCAAAAAGGTTTCTAGGGATTTTAACTCATCATTGACGACAATTCGCAAAGCTTGAAAAACACGGGTAGCCGGGTGAATTCTCCCATAACGGTATTTCGGAGGAACAGAAGAAGCGATCGCTTCAGCCAATTCTGTAGTCGTGTGCAACGGTCGCCGTTCTACAATGCGTCTGGCAATGCGCCGCGATAATCTCTCTTCACCGTACTTAAAGAAAATATCAGCTAATTCCGCTTCATCCCAATTATTAATTACATCAGCAGCAGTTAGCGATCGCCCTCGATCCATTCGCATATCCAAATTCGCAGCTTGGCGAAAGCTGAAACCCCTTTCTGCTCGATCTAAATGGTAAGAACTTACTCCCAAATCAGCTAAAATACCATCGAAAGTGTTGGGGGGAAATTCATAGTCAGCAAAATTGCTATAGATAAATTGTATGCGATCGCCAAACTCTGATAATTCTTTCCTCGCTGCTGCTAAAGCATCCTCATCTTGGTCAATCGCCGTTACCCGCACATTTGGCGCAGCTTCTAAGATTAGGCGACTATGACCACCACCGCCTACAGTCACATCTAAATAATGTTCACCTGCACGCACCGCCAAACCCTCAATTACCTCCCGTCCCAAAACGTAAATATGAGAAAAACCCAGTTCTTCTAAATCTAGCGGTGTTTGTAAATCTGATTTCATCTTTAAATTTTAATTTTATTTTTGTTTCTATTTAGTGAAACTTACATTAAAAACCTCTTAAACTCCGATTCCTCCGTATCTTTTGTGTCCTCTGTGGTTTGATTTAAGTCCTGTTTAACACCCATTCCCAATGCCCAGCATCAGGATTTTAAATGCAAAAAGAGATTAGATGAAAAAAACCTGTGCCTCAATCCCTTGCATATCAAGCTTCCCTATAATAATTGAAGAGGTGCAACGAAATGAAACATCAATTACAACACCTTCGCTGCTATCCTCTCTCCAACATAACCCTGTAGAGTCAAATTTATATAGATTGCCCCTACAAACCTCATTTTGGCAGACTAGATAAATCGGCTGTGGTTGGCATCTAAGCGGTTGAACTCAATATTTTCACGAACGGAGAACACAAAATCTATGACCAGACTAGAAACCCGCACTGAACCAATGGTGCTAAACATGGGGCCACACCACCCCTCAATGCACGGGGTTCTGCGGCTAATCATGACTCTGGATGGCGAGGATGTTGTTGACTGTGAACCAGTCATCGGCTATTTGCACCGGGGAATGGAAAAAATCGCCGAGAACCGCACTAATGTAATGTACGTTCCTTACGTTAGTCGCTGGGACTACGCGGCGGGAATGTTCAACGAAGCGGTTACTGTTAACGCCCCAGAAAAACTTGCAGGTGTCGCTGTTCCCAAACGCGCTAGCTACATCCGCGTCATTATGCTGGAGTTGAACCGTATCGCTAACCACTTGCTATGGTTTGGCCCCTTCTTAGCTGACGTAGGCGCTCAAACTCCCTTCTTCTACCAGTTCCGGGAACGGGAGATGATTTATGATTTGTGGGAAGCTGCCACAGGTTATCGGATGGTGAATAATAACTACTTCCGCGTTGGTGGAGTAGCGGCTGATTTACCTTACGGTTGGGTAGATAAGTGTCTGGAATTCTGCGACTACTTATTGCCCAAAGTTGATGAGTACGAACGTTTAGTAACCGATAACCCTATCTTCCGGCGGCGCGTTGAGGGTATTGGTACTATCACGCGAGAAGAAGCAATTAACTGGGGACTTTCTGGCCCAATGTTACGCGCTTCTGGCGTGCAATGGGATTTACGAAAAGTTGACCATTACGAATGCTACGACGATTTCGACTGGGATGTGCAGTGGGAAACTGCCGGTGATTGCTTTGCCCGTTATGTGGTGCGGATGCGGGAAATGCGCGAATCTGTGAAGATTATTCGCCAAGCAATTAAAGGACTTCCTGGCGGCCCTTACGAAAATCTGGAAGCCAAGCGTTTAGCCGCAGGTAAAAAATCTGAATGGGACGCATTTGATTACCAATTCATCGGTAAAAAAGTTTCCCCGACTTTCAAGATGCCCAAGGGTGAAATCTACGCCCGTGTAGAAAGTGGCAAAGGTGAATTGGGAATTTATTTGGTTGGCGATGATAATGTTTTCCCTGCACGATGGAAGATTCGCGCCGCAGATTTCAACAATCTCCAGATTGTGCCACATTTACTACGCGGGATGAAGGTTGCAGATATTGTGGTGATTCTCGGTAGTGTTGACGTAATTATGGGGTCTGTAGATAGGTAGAGTAAATATCTATCTCAGTAATTTTTAGAGCAGTTGTATTACAGTGCAACTGCTCTATTTTTTTGATTCTTCAGGATTTGACTATCGCAATTCCTAGTTACGTGAGGTACAAAAATAATGTTTTTAAACGCAGAGGAGCGCAGAGTCAAACGCAAAGGTACGCAGAGGCTTACCTAATGTTATTAGTGATTTACTCAGTACCTCAGCAGGTCGGGAAACGCTATATACCAAACTAATAAATAAAATACCAATTTCATCAGAGCATCTAACTCTAAAATTTTCAAAGTTTTTCAATCCATACTCAGAATGTTTAATCAGTTTAAGAATGAAATCATCAGGGTGCATTAAAGTAAAAAATATAGGACTTACGCACGAGTTACGGAATAACGAACCGCAGAGGCGCAGAGGACACGGAGAAATCAGAGTTTGAGAGATATTTTGCGTAAGTCCTAAAATATTGACCCTTTACTAACGACCTTTTTCTATGACACCTTCCACAAACCAAGTTTATCCCGTTATTTGGCACAACGACTCAGTGTCACTAATTGACCAAACTCGCTTACCCAACGAATATACATTTGTGGAAATTCACCGCAGTGAAGATATGGCGCGGGCGATTAAAACTATGATTGTGCGAGGTGCGCCTGCAATTGGTGTAGCTGCGGCTTATGGAATGTATCTTGGTGCAAGGGAAATTAAAACAAGCGATCGCCACGAATTTTTGCAACACTTAGATAAAGTAGCCCAGTTGTTGCGTTCTACTCGTCCAACGGCAGTAAATTTATTTTGGGCAATTAGCCGGATGATCAAAGCCGCTTACGAAACTCTGGGAACAGTAGAAGACATCAAGCAAACCCTTTTCCAAACAGCCCAAGCAATCAATGCTGAAGATTTGCAAACCTGTCAGGCGATCGGCGACAATGGTTTAGCAGTTTTACCGTCTACCCCAAAAAAGCTGACGCTGCTTACTCACTGCAACGCTGGAGCATTAGCTACTGCTGGTTATGGTACAGCTTTGGGTGTTGTGCGTTCTGCATGGAGAGAAGGACGTTTAGAACGGCTTTTTGCTGACGAAACCCGTCCTCGCTTACAAGGTGCAAAACTCACCGCTTGGGAATGCGTGCAAGAAGGTATTCCAGTGACATTAATTACTGATAATATGGCAGCCCATTGTATGAAACAGGGTTTAATTCATGCTGTAGTTGTGGGTGCTGATCGCATTGCTGCTAATGGTGACACTGCTAACAAAATTGGTACGTATAGTGTAGCGATCGCAGCTAAAGCACATAATATCCCCTTCTTTGTAGCTGCACCCCTTTCCACCGTTGATTTTGAATTAGCTGATGGCAGCAAAATTCCCATTGAAGAACGCGAATCAACAGAAATCTATCAGGTTGGTGATACAATTCTCACACCTGAAGGTGTAGATTTTTACAACCCAGCTTTTGATGTGACTCCGGCTGAGTTGATTACAGCAATCATTACAGAAAATGGAGCGATCGCACCTCATGAATTAGCAAAATCAAGTAATGTCAATACGGTTCGGTTAACGTTTTAATCTTTTAAAGATCCTCCCAACCCACCTTAAAAAAGGCTTACTCATAACCCTTTTTTACCCCCTTTTTAAGGCAGAACCGTTTCATTCCATTTCAAACAGAATTTGTCAAGATGGTTAGCGAGAAAATTGTAAGTAAGGGTGACAATGAGATGAACATTTAAGCACTTAAATAACAGTAAAATAGTTCATTTTATCGACATGCTGGTAACAAAATAACCAATTTTTAATTGCTAGAACCCTTGATTTTTAAAGCTCTTTGGGGAATAAAACAGCCCTGCTTTTTAAGGGAGTCGCCGCAGACGGGGGGATCTTAACCGAACTATATTGCCAACACAACCACTGTGAGCTAAGGTTTTAAGACTTCTTTGGCACCTTCAATAAAAAACTTAGCAACAGGATGCTCAATCATTTTTTCTAAGGCTGCAAAACTTCCTGCCTGAATCCCTCTAAGAATTCGAGACCTTAGTTCTGGATTCCTATCAACTTGATCCACAGCTTTTGCTCCCAAAACCCTAGAGCTATCACTGGGATATTTTTCTGAGAGTTGATCCAACAAATTTGTGATGTCCTGAGCAGCTTGTGCTAAATCTTGAGAGTTATTGATTTGGGTATCAATTGTGTTTTTGTCACCCATGACTTTATCGCCTGCAATGTTATCGCCTAATCCTGACTGATAAATATTAGACATGGTGCTTTCTCCAATAAATGTGTAATGACGAGTAAGTTCATTTCTCAAATCAGTTGTATTTTCTTTTCGTCTTTGACGGTCTGGTTGTGATTCAATACCATCCAGTAAAGCTTTAACGTTAACACGCTCTTTAAGTCCAGGAGGAATAATGAAGGATTCACCCATCTCCTCATAATCTAAAAGGTTTTGATAGTCCAACAAGATATTGGGGTGATCGGGGAGAGGAACTTTCTGTTCAACGACGAGTCCAGGGATAGTTCTGTGAATTGTATCAAATTGGGAACGTATGATAGCAAGAAAGCGGCGGCGATTATGTTTGACACTTTCAGCATTTTGAATGCGGACGACAATCCTCTTGTCTTCTCGATCTGCTTTGACGAGCGCAATATTATTTTCATAAGCTAATATGACGCCACTCCGCCAATAAGTCCGTTGATAAACTTTGTCATTCATCCGAACAATAAACCGAGAAATAATACTACTCGGTAAGATGGGATAGTGATACTCAAAGGCGAGAGCATTTTGCCAGTTACCAGTGTAAGGCTCTTCTTTAGGAAGAAGGTCAGGAACAAGATATTTTTCATCATAAAATCCATCCATTTCAAAACAGAGTTCAAACTTCCTCATGATATTGATCAGGAAGAAGAGATATTTTCTGGATGGATAACGTTTAGATTTAAGAATACGATTAAGTTGATTGCACTCTAAAATGCCTTTAAATTCAGTCATTAAGAGATTGTCGTTGAGAATACAGTAAACACCACTTGTTACCCATTCTGGGTTTAAAATATTCGTATCTTCTAGTCGTGGATCACCACGGTAGTTAAGAACAATGCCAAGATCATGAAGTAGTTGAATTAAGGTGCTTTGGTTAATATCTTCTGTTATTCCTTCTGTCTGACAAATCTGTTCATAGGTTTCATAAGAAATAAAATTTTGTTCTTGTGCTCTCTCTCGTAATTTCATTTTAACGTTAAACCATGAGAGCGGCAGTGTATCTCTAATGTGTTTTAGGACGTTTTCTTCAGCATTGCCTAATTCAGTTAAAGCTTGAGTAATTAAATCTTGAATCTTAGTTTTCAGTTCTGTAATTCCTTGATCATGACTATTCAAGCAAGAAGTTTCAACGAATGCTTTAATATTTGAATATTTAATTTGCAATCCACGTCGATCAATATATAGTGATTGTTGATCTCGCTTATTCCCAACAATAATTACAGGGGAACCTTCACCAAAACTCTGGATCATCTTCAGCCAATATTCAATACGGTTTTCTTCTTCACCTATCCGTGAGTCCAAAACAAGCAGATATAGGCTTCGTTTAGTAAGAAAAAACTGATGGGTAGCGTGCATAATTTCTTGTCCGCCAAAGTCCCATACGTTAAGCTGGATATTTTTGTCATCAATTGATATATTCCAAGTTTGAATATTTATTCCTTCAGTTTTATGTTCATTAGGATCGAAGGATTGTCCAATTATCCTTTTCATGAGAGAAGTTTTACCAACACTTCCCTGCCCAACTATCAGTAATTTAGCTTCATTAAGTGATCTCTTCTCTTCTTGCTGAAGCTGCAAGTAATAACTAACAATAGCTTTTATGCCTTTTACTGAAATTTCTGGTGGAATAGGCAGCAGTAGGTTGTTATCCAAATTTAGTTCATTTAAGTTGAGTAAAATGAGAGATTTTGGCAATCTTACTAGCTGATTCTCTTTAATACAAAGTTGCTTTAAACTGGTTAATTTACCAACTGCTTCCGGCAATTCTTCTAATTTATTATTAGCAAGTGAAAGCTCTATCAAATTTGTAAGTTTTCCGATTTCCTCCGGTAATATTCTCAATTCATTGAAGCCAATAAATAGTTCTTTTAGATTAGTCAGTTGAGAAATTGATTTTGGCAAAAAGGAGATTTTATTAATACTAAAGTCAAGTTCTTTTAAATTAACGAGTTGGGTAATAACTTCTGATATTGTCTCTAGGCAATTTGAACTTATTCTAAGTTTTACTAAGTTCGAGAGAGAGGAGAATGATTTAGGTAAATCTTTTAACTGGTTATTTCCCAGATACAATTCGGTCAGATTAATGAGGTTACCAATAGAATTTGGCAAGCTTGTCAATAGATTATTGCTAATACCAATTAAAAATGAATCTGCATATAATGGGGAGAAGCAAACTAGGTAAGTTAACAGAACCATGAGCCGCCCATTTAAAATTGCGATCGCCGAGAGCGAAGAGGAACTGAAAAAACGCCTACAAACAGTGTCTT
>NZ_JAVRBQ020000186.1:0-23487 GCF_034531215.2 Nostoc sp. ChiSLP03a | reverse complement strand
CCTTCAATAGGTCATCAGTGATAGCATAAATTGTAATTATTTCGTTTAACATTACCCCTCCTAATTTTTCCTCTGGAGGGGATTTTATTGCTTATGCAATGCCACCTGAACACCTGCAAGCATAACTAGCAACTTGGGTTAGTACTCTCAGTAGACCGAAAACTTTTGCGAGCGTGCAAAAACTTGGCAAGAAAAAGTCTAAAACTAGAGGCAACATCTATCTAAAACAGAAACAGATATACAAAACTTACGCTTTAATTACAATAAAGCTTGCCGCCTTAAAAACACAGAAAAATTTTGCAGCGAAGTTTGAGAGATTGTCATTAGCCTTAATGCTCAGGGTGTGTATCTCACAGAAGGTCGCGTTTGTGAATTAATGCTAAATCCGGGGTGTTTTAGATATAAACAAGTCCGCGCTGCTTTTAATGATGCACGACGTGAGTTTGCCTTGTAAGCTGTTATAGTTTTACCTATAACAGCTTACAAAACTATAACCATAACCTTGCCACCCTTTATTGGAAGCATAAGGCTGCCCTTGTGGCAAAGTTATGGCTAAAGTCACAACTAAGCTGTCTCTAGCTTTTATTCACTGAATGGGCAGTACCAGACTCGAACTGATGACATCCTGCTTGTAAGGCAGGCGCTCTACCAACTGAGCTAACCGCCCGTTTGACTAATCCTTAACCAATATAGCAAAACATTTCGCATTGCGCTAGTAGTTTCAAGAAAATCTTTTTTTGTCTTATACTGACTCAGTATTCAGTTACTCAACACTGGCTCAACGCCCCCGCTATCGCTAACAGGATTTAGGATGCCCTCTGGTCGGACGCACGATCGCATTACTATGTATGCTCTGCCGTTGGTGGCGGGCGTTACTTTCTGGCAAACTCGCAGTAGTAATGCAACTTTGTTGGTTGCAGGCGGGTTTCTCTTTGGCGGACTGATGTTTGGCCCCGATTTGGATATTTACTCTGTGCAATTCCAACGCTGGGGTTTCTTGCGCTGGATTTGGCTACCTTATCAAAAAAGTCTCCGGCATCGTTCTTTTTTATCCCACGGGCCGATTATTGGCACGATTTTACGGATACTTTATCTGGGGTGTTTGCTGGCTATTTTAGCAATTTTTGTTTTGGCGATCGCTCAAAAGTTATGGAATCTGAGTTTTAGTTGGCAGGATTTGGGGGGAATTTTGGGGCGATCGCTCGTGCAATACGATACTGAATATATCGCTTTGTTTTTGGGGTTGGAACTCGGTGCGATGAGTCATTCTCTCAGCGATTGGGGGGGTTCGGCTTATAAGCGTTTTAAAAAGCAGGGGGTTCGGGGGCTGCTTCCTAGTGGCAAAATTAAAAAGCGGAAAGTGAGGGGTGGTAGTCGTCGGCCGAGAGTAAAGAAATAATTTTTTTAAACGCAAAGGAACGCTAAGGGAAGCGCAGAGGTACGCAGAGGTATGGAAAAGCAAGAAGAGATTTTGGGGGCGTTGCAGGAGTTGATTGAGGTGGTGGCGAAGTTGCGCGAGCCTGATGGTGGTTGTCCTTGGGACTTGGCTCAAACTGCGGAAACTTTGACGCCTTATGTGATTGAGGAAGCTTATGAGGTAGTGGATGCAATTAAGAGTGGGGATAAGGGTGCGATCGCAGAGGAGTTAGGCGATTTATTATTACAGGTGGTATTGCAAGCCCAAATCGCTAGTGAATCTGGGCAATTTTCTCTTAAGGAAATCGCTCAGGGGATTTCTCAAAAGTTGATTCGCCGTCATCCTCATGTGTTTGGTGATGTGTCGGTGGCCAGTGTGGATGAGGTGCGGCAAAATTGGGAACAAATCAAAGCTGCGGAAAAGGGCGAAGCATCTCCAGATGCCCAAAAATTTAGTGCTAAACTCGCTCGTTATGGACGTACCCTTCCCCCACTGACGGCGGCGATGAAAATTTCTCAAAAGGCTGCGGCGATCGGGTTTGAATGGGAAAATATTCAGGGTGTTTGGGATAAGTTTCATGAAGAGTTGGGAGAGTTCGAGCAAGCTTTAGCTGAAGAAACACCCGAACGGCAAGAAGCAGAATTAGGCGATTTACTATTTGCCGTGATTCAGTTAGCGCGTTGGTATAATCTTGACCCTAGCACCGCTTTGCAAGGCACAAATCAGCGCTTTGTCCAGCGATTAGAAAAAATGGAGGCGGTTGTTGACCGTCCCCTTTCTGATTACAGTTTGCATGAATTAGAAACTCTCTGGCAACAGGCAAAAGCTCAACTGGCGAAAGAAGGGAGTGGGGAATAGGGGATTGGGGATTGGGCATGGGGCATTGGGCATTGGGCATTGGGTATGCAGAAGAGACAAAGGTAGACAAGGAAGAGGGAGAAGACTTGGGAGAGACTTGTTCAATAATTCCTCCTTGTCCTCCTGCTCCAACTCCTAACTCCTAACTCATTACTCCTAACTCATTACTCCTAATTCATTACTCATTACTCATTACTCCCCCACTTCCTTCTTCAAGATTTTTCAACGTCAAACCACTTATCATATAGCGATTGATAAGTGCCATTTTCTTTGAGACTGAGCAAAGCCTGATTAATTGGTTTGCGGTAGGGACTGTTGTTGGGCAGAATGATGCCGTAGCTTTCTTCACGCAAGATACTGCCTACAATCTCTACTTTCCCTTTGCCTTCATTGGCAGCATAGAAGAGGAGTACAGGTGCATCAAACACTACAGCATCAGCTTTTTTTATTTGCAGAGCATTATAAGCTTGCTCAATTTTGGTAACTTCTAAAACTGAAATCTTATGTTCTCGCAGGTATGTGGCGGCTGTGCTACCCGCAGTTGTGGCTACTACCTTGCCGGGTAAATCGTCTATGCTCCTGATATCACCCTGAAGCTGTTGCACTGTCAAGGAGGTAGTAGCACTGGCTGTAAAGTAGGCAGCAAAAAGTACTCCGATGAACATCCAGATAATACCTACTAAGCGTCCCAGTACTCCCTTGGGCATTTCATCAGCTTGGGTTGCTAAGGTGGCAGCTGACCACCAACAGGCTTTGAAAATGCCAGGAAAGTATGATTTGGGAATCATCCCATCTTTGTGATGACGCTCAGATAACCAAATAATGTGGGCTGCTACGATAATTAACACTAGGGCAACGCCTATTACTTGCAAGAGGCTACCGGAGAAAAACAATTGCAAAATATTTGGGAAGGCAGTGTTGTTTTGCTCTGGGTTTCTCACCATAATTTGCAGCCCCCCAGCAAAAATAGGTAATGAAAAATCAAAGTTCTGCTCGCGTTCGGCTGTAATTGAGATGGCTGAAATTCCTAAGTTGGCTTTGCTTTCCTTAATAGCCGAAAGCAGTTGCGGCACTGTGGAATATTCTATAAATTTAGACTCTACACCTATTTGGTTAGCGATTTTGCGCCAGAGGTCGATACTGAATCCTGATAGCTCACCTTTGTTTGATAGCACAAAGGGCGGTATAACTCGTGTAGCTACTAATAACGGTTGTTGGAGTTGTGGTTTTTGGGCTACTCCTGGGGATGCCATTAACAACAACGCCAGAATTCCACCTATTAATCCTATGCAGGTATACAGTGCTAAGGAACGCTTGGTTTTGTTTTTTGGGTCATATCTGCGAATTAGGCGGTTTTTCCCAGCCATAAATTGGCGAAATCTACTAGCGATCGCATTTATCATCAGAATTCTCTCAGAGTTGTGTGCATAATCTATTTATCATGCCCACCCTATACCAAAGATCGCGTTCATCATCTCCATAAAACCGATTTTTTTCAAATTTACGGGGACTGGGGAAATAGATATTTCTTCCCTTTCCCCTTTACCCTTAGCTATAAAAACATTTGCTGAAATCTACCTAATATGTCTCTTGCGGTACAACACTGTAGGTAGATTTATTGATGAATTCTTTATTTTAAAATAATACTTAGAGGTTGAGACAACTATATTGTGTTTAATTCACTTTCTAGGACTCGCGTTGTCAAGACAAACTTCTATCTTTTGAGCAATAGTTTTGAGATCGGCTTTTAGCGTACATTTGGGTTTATATTTAGCCTAATGTTTTCTCTGGTGTGCCCTTCTTAGTCTTTGCAAAGTGAGCAACATGGATGCAGACGATTTTAGTCAACAATTAGAGACATTGCGCTCACGGGTAATTGGATTAGTGCAAAGGACTGGTACTGAGCCATATTCACAGCAAGAGCTAACACTAGAAGCTTTTGAAGAACTGCAAATCACTATGGAAGAACTAAAAATCGCTTCCGAGGAACTACAAGCAACACGAATCGTAGTAGAGAAAGAGCGTCAGCGCTACCAAGAATTATTTGATTTTGCACCTGATGGTTACTTGGTAACTGATACATTCGGCACTATCCTAGAAGCTAACCGTGCTATTGCCATGCAGCTCAACGTTTTACAGCGATTTTTGATTGGCAAACCGCTGGTTACTTTCATCGCCCAGTCAGATCGTAAAGCTTTTTTTAATTACCTAACTCAGTTGCAGCAGCTCGACCGGGGCGGGGAATGGGAAATATGTTTACAACCACGAGAAAAAATCTGTTTTGATGTAGCTTTGACAGTAGTTACCGTTCGTAATGAAAAAGGTCAGCCAGTTGCTCTGCGCTGGCTAATGCGTGACATTAGTCAGCGTAAGCGTTTAGAGTTAGAGCGCCAGCAGTTATTTGCCAATGAGCAAGCCGCTCGAATTGCAGCCCAAGCCGCAGAAAAACGCTCTAATTTTTTGGCTGAAGCAAGTCGTGTATTGGCATCTTCTTTGGATTATCGCACTACCCTAACCAGCGTCGCGCAATTAGCAGTGCCTACTCTTGCCGATTGGTGTATTGTGGATGTCATCGAAGATAATTTGCCAGTCTTCACTAACCCAGTCATCGTTGCATCAGAACCAGCGAAGGAAGGATCGATCCGAGAACTTCAACAACGCTATCCAATTCCTGTTGACGCTGATTACGGCCCGCCGAAAGTTTTACGGACTGGTAAGCCGGAACTGGTTACAAACATTCTTGAGTCTTCATTACAGAGAAAGTCCTCGAACGAGGAACACTTCAGTTTACTATGCCAACTCCAACTTAAGTCTCAGATCGTAGTACCATTGTTAGTACGCGATCGCAAGCTGGGGACAATTCTATTTGCGTCTGCACAACCAGAACGCTATTACACAACTGTAGACCTAGAAATGGCTGAAGAACTTGCTCAACGAGCAGCATTCGCTATTGAAAATGCCCAACTTTATCAGCAAGCCCAAGAAGCTAACCGCATTAAGGAAGAGTTTTTAGCGATCGTTTCCCATGAACTTCGTACACCCCTCAATTCTATACTGGGTTGGGTTCAACTAATACGTACTCGCAAATGGGATGAACCAACTACCTCTAAGGCGTTGGAGATAATCGAGCGGAATGCCAAACTTCAAAGAGAACTGATTGAAGATATCCTGGATATCTCACGCATTGTACAAGGACAAATTCGCCTAAATATCCGTAAAATTGACTTTGTGCCGATAATTCAGGCGGCAATTGAAGCTGTACTTCCCACATCAGAAATTAAGGATATTCAAGTTGAATTTAATCTTGATTCTTCAGTTGGTCAAGTTATGGGCGATGCCGAACGCCTACAACAAGTTGTCTGGAATTTGCTCTCTAATGCCGTCAAGTTCACACCTAACGGAGGGCGAGTTGAAGTGCATTTGGAACAGGTAAACTCAAATGTCCAGATAATTGTCTCTGACACAGGTAAGGGAATTAGTACTGACTTTCTACCTTATATCTTTGAGCGTTTCCGTCAAGCTGATAGCACAACTACTAGAGCAGACAATGGTTTGGGATTGGGGCTAGCAATTGTACACCATTTAGTAGAAATGCACTCAGGCAAAGTCTACGCAGTTAGTGAAGGGGAAGGAAGGGGAGCAAAATTTACAGTATTGTTGCCTCTGGTAGAGCCGCAACCAGAACAGTTAATTAAAGAAAGTCAAGAAAAAGTCGAGAATCTCTCAATACTCAACGGCTTGCAAATACTTGTTGTCGATGACAATGCCGATACGCAAGAGTTAATTGCCTTCATTCTTGAAAAGTCTGGAGGGCAGGTGACGGCAGTTAGCTCAGTAGGTGAAGCTCTAGAAGCACTAGAACGATTAAAACCAGATGTTCTAGTCAGTGATATTGGAATGCCAGATGAGGATGGTTATTCCCTGATTCGGAAAGTGCGGGCGCAGGAAACAGAGCAAGGGGAGAAGATTCTAGCTATAGCACTAACGGCATTTGCTAGAGAAGAAGAACACAGGCTAGCTCTGGAAGCCGGATTCCAAGTTCATGTATCCAAGCCAATTGAGCCAGAAGAGTTGGTGAAAGTGGTCGCGAACCTGACCAAAAATAGCAAACAAGTTTAATGCACAATTAAGCTTTTGGTAGCAAATGCGTATGCGAAAGCTACAATTATGTACGCAAAAGCTACAATTGAGTTCGCAAAAGCTACAAATGAGTTCGCAAAAGCTACAATTGCGATCGCATTTGTAGTAGAAGTAGATGCAGACAGGCTTGCTCAAATGCTTCCACAAAGGGCAGAGTAAGTTGGCTTCTTTTTCTACACCTGCACTCTACACCTGCAAAACTAGAAGCATAAGCTTGCCATAGCGGCAAACTTATCAATAAAGTCACAATTTTGCAAGAGGTCTTGTAATTTAAAGCTTGGTTTTGCCGTACTTTAAAGTTTGATTTTGCCACTACATTGCCTCAATCGCAGTAAATCCGTTCCACGAATATCCATAATATAAGCAGTTTTTAAAGCCTGAGTTTGCCGGAATAGCAATTTTAAAGTTTGACATTGCCGAAATAGTCTGAACTTGTTATGGTGTTTTTATAGGTAAAATTGTACTAATTTTAGAGGAGATAACCATGCTCTATGATGTCGAGTTTCAAGCATGGTGTAATAATTTGCGGCTCTCCCAACAACAAAGAGATTTGGTTAACCAAATTAGGACTTCCCCACCTGCTCGTAAAGTCCAAGGAGGAGGAAGAAACGTTCATGGTTCCTATGCTAGCTCAAAGATGGGTAGAACGATTCAATTTGAGTCTCATACTGTTGAATTACCCGCTATTACTCAATTTTATGAATATGACGACCAAGTTTTAGAATATTGGGATCAACCGATTAAATTCAGTATTAAATGTTCACCACAAGGTAAACAAGCCACAACTATCGGTCATTGTCCCGATTTCTTTGTAATGAGAAAGAATTGTTGTGGTTTTGAAGAGTGGAAAACAGAGAAAAGACTGGAAAAACTTAGTGATGAACAGCCTTATCGCTATCAAAAAATAGAATAACAATGGGTAGATGCCATTGTTCAAGAATATATCGAAAGCTTAGGATATTATTATCGTCTTCGCTCCGATAGTGAAATTGATTGGGTCAAATATCGCAATCAGAAATATTTACAACCCTACAAACAAGCATATTTAAAGCAACAATATATCCTTAATGACCAAGTAGAAGCCAATATTCAAGAGATTATCGTTAATTATCCCGGTATTAACCTCACCAACCTGCTTGAGAAGGGGAAAAATGCCACTATTGATGATATTAATACCTTAATTGCCCTCGAAAAAGTCTATGTGAATTTAAGCGAAGTAGCTTTGGCGGAACAAGAGAAAGTTCATCTATTTCGTGACCAAACTACTGCTGAAGCTTATATCACGGCCACTCATGATTATTGTGAACCCGTATCCAGCAATGTGTCGATAGTTGATCTTAAAGTGGGGTCATCATTTTTGTTAGATGGAAAAAGCCTCACCATTGACCATATTGGGGAAAGTAAAATCATTTTTAGAGGAGAACAAGGAATTATTCGCTGGACTTATGCAGAATTTCAACAATTAATCGAATTAGGAGAAATTAGTAATCTTCAGACAGAAAACCATACAACTTTAGATGAGGAAGGATGGCAATACTTTCTAGAGTCCAGTCCTAAAGCCTTAGAAACTGCAAATTATCGTTATGCAGCTATTAAGCCTTTTTTAGGGAAAGAACCTTATATTTCTCAGAAATGCGAGCTATCAGAACGAACTCTACGCGACTGGAAAGCAAAATATCGACAAGCCCAACAAAAATACGGATGTGGGTTTATTGGCTTAATTCCCCAATACAAAGGCAATCCAACACCTCGTTATTCCGATGAAGATTTAGAATTTATTGATAAAGTGATTGAAGAACAATATGAAACTTCTAAACAAAAAAATGTTTGGCAGACGTATGAATTTTTAAGGGATAAATGGCAGAAATCGGGACGAATTTCTCCTCTTCCCAGTCATACCTTTTATTACGAGAGAGTGAAAAAACGAAACAGCTATCAACAAACTAAAAAACGAATGGGATCTCGTGCAGCAAATAATCTGTTGGGGCCTTGGTTAATTCGACCTACGACCCCTCGTCATGGAGATCGCCCCTTTGAAATCGTTCATATTGACCACACAAAGCTTGATGTTGAGTGTATCTGCCCCTATAGTGGCAAAAATTTAGGCAGACCTTGGGTAACAGGCATGATTGATGCCTATAGTCGGAGGATTTTAGCTTTATACCTTACCTTTGATAATCCGAGTTACCGTTCTTGTATGATGGCTATTCGCATCTGTGTACAACGGTTTGGAAGATTTCCTGAATGGATTGTTGTGGATAACGGAAAAGAGTTTAGTTCTACTTATTTTGAGACATTGTTAGCGCGTTTTGAAGCCAGCAAAAAGCATCGTCCCAAGGATTGCCCTAAATTTAGTTCAATTATTGAACGTTGGTTTGGCTCACAAAATACTGAATTTATTAATAACTTGAGGGGGAATACCCAAATCATGAAGCACGTCCGCCTCGTTAAAAAAGCAAATAATCCCAAGAGTTTAGCTGTCTGGAATTTAGAAGAATTATACGATTATTTGGCATTTGGTTATGCTTATGGAGTTTATGATAAAGCAGAACATCCTGCTTTGGAAGGGATGTCTCCTCATAAGGCTTTTGAATTAGGGTTAGCTAAAACGGGACATCGCCCTCATCAATGTATTAAGTATAATGAGCAATTCAAGATTTTAACCTTGCCGACGAACAATAAGGGAATGGCCAAAGTTATTGCTGGTCAAGGAATTAGAGTCAACTATCAAAATTATTGGACAGATGAATTTTACAGTATTGAGAATCAATCTATTCCCGTTCGCTATGACCCGCTAGATTATGGTGTTACTTATGCTTATGTTAATAATAATTGGGTAAAGTGTTTATCCAATTATTATATGAAGTTTCAAGGGCATTCAGAGAAGGCAGTAGCAATAGCCACAACAATTTGCAGACGAAAACGGCAAATCTATAATCAAAGTCAATATGTAGGTTCTAAAGAGATTGTTGACTTACTTAATAATGCGGAAGAGCATGAAGAATTAATACTACAGATTCGTCGAGATCAGTCTGCTAAATTAGTTTTCAATCAATTGCAAAGGATGTGAAGTTATTGGGAGATTTAGGAGGAATCATGGAATCGTTGAGGATAGCCTCAACAACAAATCAAAGTCAACCTTATCATTTAGTGAAGTTGATTATTCCTGTGTGCGATAAGGCGAAGATTAGTGTATCGCAGTTTTTTAGGTCAGATTTTCAGGAATTGGGCAAGATACTGTTCGGGAATTTTAGTCTGGAATTAAGGTTGTAGAGGTTTGGTGTAAATAAGGATTTATAGTTAAAGGAGTTTGGCAGGGAACAGACGATCGCTTTCCTAGATCGGGTTACTGCTGATTATGCTTTAGTACAAGAGTAGCTTCTTGCTATTGTTGAAGCGAAAAAAGTCTCTATTGGCACACAAAATGTTTTAAAACAAGCGAAACTCAAAATGAACAGCATCTTTATCCCCGAAGAAATTACTGCCCTCTCTGCGGAAATTGATCGGCAGTTAATAGAACTGCGCCATGCTCAAGATTCAGAGCAAAAACAAGGAGATGATAAAATATCAGATGAAAAAATGCTGGTAAAACAAACCGCAGCAATTACAAATCTTACACAAGAAAACTCTAAGAGTTTTTTGCAGAAATTTGGACGTGCTGCTAAAAGTGATTTATGCCAAGAAGGGGGAATGCTGAATAAGCAGTGGAAGAAATGGGGTGATTTGGATAATAAGGATGCTGTGGAACGGTTGGGTGCAGTGTTGGTAACGATGGGTTTTTCGGGGGATGTGTTATCTCCTTTAGTTGTTGCAATCACGGTGATTATTATTCACATTGGGTTGAAAGCTTTTTGTGAAGATTATTCTTCGGAAGTGGATAATAAATGAATTTTGTATCACGCAGAGTTTAAGTAAGTGGGTGAGAAAAATTCAATGTATATGAAGAAATATAAATTATTTGTAGTGGGCTGACTGGGCTGCAAGATCCCCGACTTCTTGGAGAAGTCGGGGATCTTATCCCTCTTAGATTTTTGACGGTGCGTTGCGCTGCGCGACAACACACCCTACATTTACTGCGAATTACGAATTACGAATTACGAATTACGAATTATTTAATAACGCTGCAAGGGATTGAGGGTCAGCAATACCCCGCAGGATAGCGGAGATAATCATAGACTCTTCCGAATATAACGGCTCGCACAGTATATTCTCATCTCGCTCGCCGGCTAAGATACGACGGATGGCAGCAAAGAGATTTTGCCACACTTCTGCAACATTTTCCATGTCAATTTTTAGCTGTTCCCTGATTTCTGCATTATCCACAGCAGCTACTACCCCTGCAAGCAACTGCCCATGTTGCCGCAACTCATACTGTGTCCCCGGAAACGCCGCTTTTGCTTGCCTTGCTTGGTGACGATATTCTTTAGCTTGGGTGGTGTCGCTTTGCTTGTCGGCAATAGCTGCCAAGGTGTCATAGATTTTCCAAATCTCAGCCGCAGCCGGGTCTAAGGTTTTTTGGATGGCTAATGCTTCTTCTGCCAATTGTCGGGCTTCGCTGAGGCGGTGGGGTTGTTTTTGTAGTATGACAGCAAGGTTATTTAATATTTGAGATGCATTTGCTTGATTTTCTAATTTTTGAAATTGCTTCAAAGCCTTGCTAAACCAAGCCTCCGCCTCTCCCGGTTTGCCAACAAATAGATTGAGGTTGCCTAATTGTTGCCAAGTAAGTGCTGCATCTGCCAGATTTCCTAGAGATTCATTAATTTGTGCTGATGTTCGGTAGGCATATTCCGCAGCGTCCCATTGCTTGCCTTGTTCATACACCCTACCCAGTTGATGCCAAGCCGCGGCTTGTTTTGCTGGTTCGTTGAGTTGCTGGAAAGTAGTCAGTGCTTGACGGTAACGCTGTTCTGCTTCTGAAATGTTGCCTTGCCGCAGGGCTAGTGTGCCGAGTTGAAAATTTGATACCGCAGCCCCAACAAGGGTTCCAAGTTCTTTGTCAATAGCTAATCCTGCTTCATAAGCAATGCGTGCCTCAGCATAATCTCCCATATTCGTCAGCACATCTGCCAATTCAGTCTGTAACGTTCCCATCAGGTGCTTGACATCATTAGACTGTTCCAACTGCTGCGCCACTGCCAACACCTGGCGGTAAATTTCTCGTGCTTGTGCTGTTTGTCTTTGCAACTTCAAGCACCGCCCCAGCCAAACCAAAATAACACAACGCTCATAGCTTGGTTGTTCGCTCAAGTTTTTCAGTATCTCAGTAAACACCTGTGCTGCTTGTTGATAGCGACCAGCATTGTATAATTGCTCGCCTGAACTACCACGGCTGAGATACCATGTATCGGAACCTACTTCCCCAGTTAACTGAGCAATCCGTTGATTTAGTCTAGTGCGATCGCGGTTAAGTCCAAAGTGACGGAGAAATTTGTTTACCTTGTCAACAAAGTTCACTGCCCATTCTGCACCTGCATTCAACGCCCCATCAACTGCATAAAGTAAATTCGGTAATTCTCGTTGGGCAATGACACGAACTCCACGAGTATTTTTTCTATCTTCAAAATACAATTCGTGAGAAAGTTGATAATACCACTCTTGATAACGGGCAAGCAGTTCTGTCTGTGCTTCTGGGGATAAGCGCGGCCACAAGGCAGGGGCTAAGGTGGGGTGAAATTTGAGAAAAGGCGAATCTACATCAGGCAGATATTCAAGCTGAATTAAACCAGTGGCTTCTAATGCTGGGTGCAAAGTTTGCCACTGTGACTCAGAAATTTCTGTAATTTCCAGCAACATATTCTCAAACGCCCCGCCCTGAAACACGCCTAAGCGAGGCAAGAACTGCATGGCCTCAGCATCCAATCGTTCTAAAGATAAATTCAATGATGCCAATAGGGGATTATCTGGTGTTTGGGCAATCAACGCTTCTAAGCGTTGTCCCAACTCTGCCGGACGGCGGGTTTTCAACTGTCTCGCCAACAAACCAATGGACAGGGGATGAAAATCCACTAGTTTAAATAATCTCAACAACACCTCACGTTCAGGTGGGTCAAATTTGGGTGCTAGCGTCAGTTTCATCAAACTCTGGAAATACGCTAGGGCATCTTCTTGTCCCAAACCTCGCAAAGATAAGGAGATATGTTTGCGGCTGCCTTGTGTGGCATAATCGGGATGGTGAAAATCTGGTGTGCGAGTGGTGAGTAATACCCGACATTCCCCAACCTCAGACCACTGTTTTGCTACGGTTAACAGTTCCCCTAGAGGTTCTGCTGGCAAGGTTTCTAAGTTATCTAAAATCAGCAATGTGGCTTGCTGACGCAACACCTGAGTTGCCGCCCCTGCATCAATTAAACTCTGCTCTAACACTGTCGCCAGGGTGCTAACTGCCCAGCCTACAGCATCGACACCACCAAAAGCAGCATAATCAACAAAACAAACTTTCTCAAACATCCCGGTGCGGTGTAACCAGCGTCCTGCTTCCTGGACAAGATAGGTTTTTCCCTGTCCACCAAAACCCGATACTGTGAGGCGGCGCGTTCCCTGCACAAAGCACCGTTCTATCTGCCATAATTCCTGGCTACGACCGAAGAATCCAGCTTCTTGTAAATCCGGCAAGTTTCCCCATTTTGGTGACTCGCCGCTTTCTTGGTTGTTCAAGTCTGGCTGCAATAATGGGGTATCTCCAGCTGCTTGATACAAGGCAGGTAAAAACCAATCTTGCAATTTTAAATGTACTCGTTGCTCACCCCGTTGCCGTTCTCCCCGTTGTTGGTTGAGATACAAGTCTCGCCGCGCATTATCTAATGCTTCACCCATACCAGCACCAGATACTAAACCCTGATAAAATTTAGCAAACAGTTGTTGGGTACTTGTCACTAATACCGAATGCGTCATTGCCAAGACTGTGGGAATACCTGCATGGGTTAACCTAGCGGCTACACTACCCATTGCATCTTCTCCATCTTCCCCACCCATTGCCGCCGACTGACAGGCAGACAAAACAATTAACCCCACTTTTTGCCGATTCAGCATATCACCCAAGGTTTCGGCAGTAATCAGGGCTTTTTTCCCTTCTTTATCCTCAAATAACAAATAACCTATATTGCCGCCGTTCTCATTCCCGCCTTTAGTTAGTCCCACGGGGTCGCTATGTTTAGCCTGTTCTTGGAAACGCCCATCTAAATCAAATACCCCATGACCGTCAAAATGCACAATATCAACAGGGGGTTTGCGGGAGTCTTCTAGCCGCGCTACTAAATTATCCAAGGTGGCTGGACGCAAAAATTCAACCTCAACTCTTCCGGCTGCTGCTTGTTGAATGGCGTTCAAAACTGCCATTGCTTCACCACGGGGGTCAATAAATCCTGCATCACTGGGACGACTGACAACAAACAATAACCGCAAACGGTCTTTAACTTGTACTTTAAACGGTCTGCGTCCACCCCCTGCACCAGCCAAGCGCCGACGAATGGAAATGCGGGGATTTTCGTGAAACAAATAAGTACCTTGTGGGTCGCGTAACAATTCCCAAGGCAGCGATAAAATTGCTGGATGACTGGCACTGATTGTTAATAAGCGTCCTGGTTGATTTTCATCTTGAAAATAATTAAACAGCCGTTGAGCAGTCCGATGTTGAAAAACCGCATTAAATAAAGCTTCGCCCCATTGCCGGAATTTTTTTGCTATCCCTTCTGCCCGTGTATCATCTACATCTGTGGTGTAATGTACCGCATAAGTTTCTAAGTACCAGCGAATCTCTTCTCTGTCTGCTGCACTCAACGGTGAGGCAAAATCCAGCCTCTCAGTGTCTTGCCCATCAAATGTTACAATGACTTGATGATTCTCTGGGAAGCGGAGATTTAATTCCATAGCCGGCGGTTTGGGGTGTGGACGTGGAAGGTTATTTGAGAGAATACAAGCTATTTAGGGTGAATTACGTAAAGATGCTACGCGATCGCATTGAGCAATGGGCTAACGCCCCGCTCCGCTAACGCAATTAAAAAACTTAGATGCAGCAGGACTTTTGTGATTTATATCTCTTGCCTTATTTTGGTGAATTGGTATTATACCAAGTATCAATACTGATTTGGCGATCGCCTGCTTTAAGAACTGTTTTATTCTTCCTCCCCAAGCTCACCAAGATCGTCATCAAATTTGTTGATGATGTCGAGTAACTTTGATACGACTCGCGCAAAGATTTTTTTACGCTCTAATAATTTCGGTTTTTCGTTGCAAGCACTCAACACAGTTTCCCTTAATGGCTCTTTCCCTGAAAATTTATAGTCGGCAATCATTTGATTAACAGCTTCGACTTTGAGATTTTCCTCTATACAGAGTTGCTGAATCGCTTCAACACGTTCTTGAGTCCAGAAGTCTTGAAAGACGGTTTCGACTTTTTCTTCGGGTTTGAGGGTGGGTAGCCGCTCTTTGATAAATTTCTCAAGCAGATCCCGCTTGCTGCGTAGTTGGACTTCTTTCCCGATTAGCTCAAGGATAGACGCTTTCTGATTTTGGTAATCTTCCTGGGTAGCATCATCCTTGATGTCTCGCTGGAGGTTAGCCACCAGCTTGAGAATATAGGCGACATTGATTTCGTCTCGCTGGATCAGTTCCAGTTCAAAATCGACTTCCTCAACCAAAGATTCTTTCTCGTCATCGGGTTTGGATCGCGTTCTATCGTAAATGTCCAGATATTTGCTTTTATAATCTTCAAAGGTTTGTTCATCCAGATTTAAGTCGGAAAAACTAAATTCAGTAAATGATTTACTTACATTCTGCAAACGGATAAGATTACGAAAGGCTTTAACGAATTTAACTTGGTCGTCTTCACTAATAAGCTTATTGACATCGTTAGGGATAGTGGCGATCGCTCTCAGTTTTTGCACACCTTCATTGAATTTTTCAGTGTAGTATTCGTAGGGTTCAATGAAAATTTCTTCGCTTGCGTTGGTGTCGGAAAAGAGGGCAACGGCTTGATCAGTATTCTCTTTGAGGTTACGGAAAGAGACGATATTCCCTTGGGATTTCAGTTCGCCCAAAATGCGATTAGTGCGGGAGTATGCTTGAATTAATCCGTGATACTTCAGATTTTTGTCAACGTAAAGTGTATTGAGCTTTTTGACATCAAAGCCCGTGAGAAACATATTGACGACTAATAGAATATCGGCGCGTTCCTGATCCTGAAAGTTTTCTCGATCGCGGTCTTTCATCCGCTTGGCTATGTCTTTATAGTAGGCATAGAAAGCCTGACTATCTTTGGCGGAATGTTGGGTTTGGTACATCTGGTTATAGTCCGCGATAAATCGATTTAGTTTGTCGCGGCTATGGCTACGGTTGCTTGTATCTGCGCTGATATTAAAATCAGGTTCTCCAATTAAGCCGTTTGCGTCTTGGTCTTCTTCGTTATAGCCAGGGGTAAAAATCGTGATCACTCGTAGGTCATGTAATCCCTGTTTTTGTTTGTTTTTGAACGTGTCGTAATAGGTAATTAGGGTGTCTACGCTGCTGGCGCAGAGCATGGCGGAGAATTTTCTCCCGTGGGTTTTACGGTTATGGTTGGCAATAATCCAATCGACAATTAGAGAAATTCGGTCGGGATTTTCAAAGAATTCTCGGTCTAATTTTGGCTCTGTGATCAGCGTGCCGTCTTTGCGTTTGATTTTTCCCCAATACTCGACGGAAAATTTAAGAACGTTTTCATCCGCGATCGCATTAGTGATCACATATTTATGCAGACATTCCTGGAATAGGTCTTTGGTAGTGCGTTTACCGTGTTCGTTGCTAGCAGCGTTATCGGCAAAGATGGGAGTCCCGGTAAAGCCGAACATTTGGGCTTGGGTAAAGAATTTGATGATATTTTTATGGGTTTCGCCAAATTGGGAACGGTGGCATTCATCAAAGATAAACACAATGCGCTTATCTTTCAAATGCTCCATTGCCGCTTCATGCTTTTGAGATTTGATCGCTCGGTTGAGTTTCTGGATAGTGGTGACAATGAGGGGGTTATCCCCAGCCATTTGTTCTACCAGTTGTCGAGTGTTGTCGGTGGTGTCTACGCAATTAGGACTGAAATAATTAAATTCTTTACTGGTTTGGTAGTCAAGGTCAGCGCGATCGACGACGAACAGCACTTTATGCACTTTGGGTATTTCGGTGAGAATTTGGGCAGCTTTGAAGCTGGTGAGGGTTTTGCCTGATCCTGTGGTGTGCCAGATATAGCCATTTTTATCGGTATTTTTGACTCGCTCAATGATGGCTTCTACTGCGTAATATTGATAGGGGCGCAGCACCATCAGCACTTTGTCGGATTCGTGCAGGACAATGTATTTACAGATCATTTTGGAGACATGGCATTTCTCCAGAAAGCTGTCAGCGAAGTCTTCCAGTTGGGTTATGAGGTTATTTTCTTGGTCTGCCCAGTAGAAGGTTTGTTTGAATTCTTGTTTGCGGTTGTTGGCGTAGTAGCGGGTATTGACACCGTTGGAGATGACGAAAATTTGGACGTATTGAAACAGTCCATTGTCTGCGCCGTAGGAATGTCGCTGGTAGCGGTTGATTTGGTTGAAGGCTTCTTTGAGTTCCAGTCCTCGGCGTTTCAGTTCAATTTGCACGAGGGGTAAGCCGTTAATCAGCAGGGTTACGTCGTAGCGGTTTTTGTAATTGCCTTGCTGGGTAATCTGGTTGGTGACTTGATATTGGTTTTGACACCAATGTTCGGTGTTGAGGAATTCTAGGTAAAAGGTAGTGCCATCGTCGCGGCTGAGTTCCATTTTGTCGCGGAGGCGTTTGGCGCGATCGAAGACGTTGCCTTTGTCGAGGTAGTTAAGGATTTGCTTAAATTCTCCGTCGCTAAACTGGGTTTTATTATGTTTTTCCAGTTGGGCTTTCAGGTTGGCTTTGAAATTTTCGGCATTGCTAAGGGTGACGGGTTCGTAGCCTAATCCTGTTGTTAGACGTTCAATCAGTTTTTGTTCAAGTTCGGCTTCGGTTTGGGGCATAGGGGCATAGGGGAATGGGGAATGGGATAAAAGTATTACCTACTACCTATTCCCTAATGATGTCTGTTGGGGTTTCTGGGGTGAGGGTTAAACCGCGATAGACTTGTTCAATGGAAAAATTGAGGTTAATGCTTTTGAGTTCGATTGTGTCGCCTGCTTTGTAGTTGATAATCAACCAGTCGCCTGCATCGTTTTTGTGATACAGGTCGATTTCGATGCTAGTGGAACTGACTAGTAGGTAATCGATTAAGGCTGGGTTTTGGCGGTACATTCTGAACTTGCCACCTCTGTCGTAGGCTTCGGTGCTGACGGAGAGGACTTCGACGATTAAGCAGGGGTAGGTAATATATTGGGTGGTGGTTTTGTCGCGATCGTCGCAGGTAACGCTGGCATCTGGGTAGGTATAATTATTACTGCCAAAGATATTGACTTTGACATCAGAATTTCCAGTGATGCAACCTGTCTTTTCTAAGTGGCTGTCGAACATGGCGGTGAAGCGGATGGCGATACGACCGTGATTGACGCTACCGCCGCTCATGGCGTAAACTTCGCCGTTGATATACTCGTGCTTTTCCAGTTGGGTTGCTTCCCAGGCAAAGTATTCTTCTGGGGTTAAGTTTGTGGGTTTGTCTTTGGCTGCGATCATTGTGGGGAAACTCCTGGATTCGATGACTCGCACACTTTCATATAGAAAAATCTCTGCTGCACTTTATTTTAAACAAATAGATTTATCCATAATCCCCTACTCTTCGTCTAACAATGCTTGTTCATCAAGGAAGGCTTGTAGCCGGATCTCATAATCTTCATAGTACAGTTCATATAATGCTTGGCTGTAAAGTAGTTTGCCATCTAGGGGATATGGTTCATCTAAAAAATCATTAAATTCTGGATTCTCTTCGTATCCAATGATGATTTCTTCTTCCTTGACTTCTATTACCTCAAATTCTTGTGCTTTTTTCTCTAAATCTAAAATGAAGAACGAAGCTAGTGTATATCGTAATAAGCTTTCAGTTATTTCTACAATAAGCCTTGATAGATTTATGTCGCTTTTCAGAAGTTTCGGCACTTCTCTTCCATGAGAAATATCGCCCCTGTCATTTCTAAAATTACTGATTTTGTTAATTAAAGTTTGACAAGCTTTTATAAAGTCAATTTCAAGTATATCTCCGTGAGCAGATAAAAGCTTAATAGCTTGTTTAAAGTTAGCATCCTCAGAAGTAGGTTTTTGATTTAATGAGCAGGAGGCATTTTGTATGAGTTCAAAAAATGATGTTCTCTCATCACAAATTAATTTCTCACAAGCTATTAAAAATTGAACTTCTTCACCATCAATTCCTTTATTTTGAGAAATTTTTATAGCCTCCTTAAATATCGATCCAATTTTATTGATATCATTATTATTTGGTTTATTGTTTTGAAGCGATTGAAAAGCCTTTTCAATTAAATCAAAAAAAACAGAGTCACCCACATCCTTTTCTAGGATACCTAGAGCCATAGAAAACTGTATATGAACTGATTCGTTATTTATCAGCTTTTTAATATCAACTTTTGGCAGTTTAGATAACGAAGTAATAAATGAAGACAATAGAGAAAAAATAATTGTCTTAGAAATACCTTGAACAAGTGAATTACAACATTCAATAGCAATATCAGGATGTTGTTCTTGATTTATTTCTGCGTTTTCAATTATGGGAATATAGTATTCAAATTCGGGAAATTTTTCTTTGTTTTTAATAATAAGTTCTTTCAGGCTATCCATCATATCCTCCACTACACAAACATTTTTTGGAGTAAGCCTTTTTTGAATTGTTCGGTTTGGTCGATTTTACGGGAGAGGGTTTCGATTTTGCGATCGATTGCAGCCAAGAAATTAGCTATTTTTTCTTGTTCTTCTATCTTTGGAAGAGTTATTTTTAGCTCAGAAAAATTTTGCTGCCCAAGCGTCTTATTTCTACCAGCTCCTCCTGGTGAAGCTAGCTCTAGCAAAGATTTCCCTCGGCTTCCTAGGAAAAAAAGTAATATGAATTCAAGATTCACTCTGCTTTTTTTAGGTAAAAACATTAAAAAACGATGAGATGCAATAAAGTCTTCTTCTTCGCTACTTGTTAAAGCAACAGCTTGTTCCCAAGCAAAAACGATATTGACAACAAAGGATTTGGGATGAACCCAATAAACTCTTTTATTACCTAAAGCCTTTCCCGTGACAGGATCTTTATGGAAAATACCTTTTCCATGTGATCTTATTCCAATTTGCTTGTATTCTGTATCAGATTGAACATCAATAGGATCGATATAGCGAACCAAAAAATTGTCAATCCTATCTGTTTCCCAGTCGGGGAAGGGAGAACCGTCGGGCTGGGTGAAGCGGATTTGTTGGGAGAAGATTTTTTGCATTACACCGCGTTTGTAGGTCTGCAAGAGTTCCTGCTTGCGGCGGAGTTGGGTTAAACGGCGATCAACAGCACCCAAAAAACTAGCAATCTTTTCTTGTTCGGCAATTTTGGGAAAATGCAAATAAAACTTACGCTGTGTGGTTATAGGAACTTGATTTCTAGTTGATTGAGACATTACTCTAGAGAACTGCCTCACAAAATATGAAGTATTAAAGGAGTATAGTAAAAATTGATTGTTCAACTGAGAAAGGTCACATCTGTAATAAGTAACACTTGTACTCAAAATGACAAATTCTAGTTCAGTTTTAAGAATACCTGTAGTACCAACAGTTGCGTTGTGTGCAAAAATTACATCTCCTGATCTACCAATTCCTTTTTTGAATAACCTAGCTCTCTCAATAGGTAGCTTTTTTGAGTTATTTAAGTTGACATTTTGTCCATCCAAATCATTGGCTGAAATATAAGGAATACCTTCATCGGAAAACTCCTCACTTCGAGGGTAAAGCTCTCCATGATTTCCATCTAGATGCTCAATAATAATATTTCTATCTAAGAGTGATTGAATTGATTCAGTCTTCCATGATCCTTCAAAATCAGGAAACCTTAATTGAGGAATATTTGGATTTACTTTCTTACTCATAACGGTGCCTCAATCCCCAACTCCTCACAAAATCCCCGAATTAGCCGATCCGTCTCCACCATCTCCCGATCAATGTCCCGGATCTCCCGTGCCACAGCATCTAGATCGATCGCCTCCTCCTCCTCAAACGTATCCACATAACGCGGAATATTTAAATTAAAATCATTCTCGGCAATCTCCGCTAATGGGGCGCGATAGCTATACTTCTCCTCCTCTATCCTTTGGCGATAAGTGGAAATAATTTTTTCAACATCCTCATCCCGCAAATAGTTCTGATTCTTCGCCTTCTCAAAATAGGCACTGGCATCAATAAACAAAACATCTTCAGGAGATTCCCGGCACTTCTTCAACACCAGAATGCAAGTCGGGATACTCGTGCCATAAAAAATATTGGCAGGCAACCCAATCACCGCATCCAACCAATTCCGCTCCTTGATTAGATACTGGCGAATATGCCCCTCCGCGCCTCCTCGAAACAATACCCCGTGGGGCAACACCACCGCCATAATGCCATTCTCATCTAGGTGATGCAGCATGTGCTGCACAAATGCAAAATCAGCCTTAGAAGCTGGGGCTAACTTCCCATAGTGACTAAAGCGATCGTCCGACTCAAACAGCTTATTCGCACTCCACTGCGCCGAAAACGGCGGATTCGCCACCACCGCTTCAAACCGCATACCCTCATGCTGGGGGTTCTCTAGCGTATCCTCTTGCCTAAGATCAAAATTCCGATAATGCACCCCATGCAAAATCATGTTCATCCGCGCCAGGTTGTAAGTCGTGCGGTTCATCTCTTGCCCATAGAAATCCCCGACTGACTCCACCTCCCGCGCCACCCGCAGCAATAACGAACCCGAACCACAAGTAGGGTCATAAACCGACTTCAGCCGCTCCTTTCCTGTCGTCACAATCTTAGCCAATACCTTAGAAACCTGCTGCGGCGTGTAAAACTCCCCTGCCTTTTTCCCCGCACCACTGGCAAACTGCCCAATCAAATACTCATAGGCATCCCCCAGAACATCGCTCTCAGTGTCTCCCAACCGAAAATCAATCTTATCCAGATGCACTAAAATCTTGGCAATTAAAGCATTTTTCGTCTTCGGAGTCCGCCCCAACTTCGTCGAATTCAGATCCAGATCCTCAAACAAATGATCAAAATCTTCCTCACTTTCCTTGCCCATTGTGGAGCGTTCAATGTTGTTTAAAACATCCGTCAAATCCCCCAAAATAAAAATTGAACTCTTTTCTAACTCCTCATCACTAATCTCATCCTTATCCGCCTGATTGCCTAATGCCCGTTTAGCCAGAGAACTAAACAACTCAGATGGCTTCAAAAAATAACCCAACTCGGCAATAGATTCCTCTTTAATTGCCTCTAAATATTCCTGCCCTTCTTCTGACGACTCATCAAGCTCTAGAAAATCAATCTTATCCTCAGCCAAAATATCATTAGCGTAAAGATGCTGACGCTCGGATAGGTACTTATAGAAAATAAACCCTAAGCAATAATCCCGAAACTCATCGGCGTTCATCTTGCCCCGTAGCGAATCGGCAATATTCCAAAGCTGAGTTTCTAATTTTTTCTTTTGTCCGTTTTGTCCGTTCGTCATTTATCTCTCGTACTGGGCGATCGCTAGCACCGCCAAGAAGTGGTATCTGAGCAACGTATAGACTAACACACAAGATGATTCGTTTGTACAGTGCGTAAGTCCTAGACCACATTGCAACAGGAAATTGAGCAGCTAAAAGAAAGCCTCAAGCAGAATCAAATTATTAATGCTTTGGAAAAATCCTTCTATGCTACTAGCGGCAAGGCTGGCAAAGATGAGGATGGCTATAGCTATTTCGATCTGGTACGCGATCAGGCTATCAATTATATTGTGCTAGATGAGCATAACAAGTTTATAGTCATTGACCCGCGCGACAAAACGCCGCTAAAGATACTAATGGCTTACCAGGAATCAAAATCTCAACTTTGCGAGCGCATTTTTATCCATAGCAAGGCAAATGTACATTAACTAATTATTTGTCAATTTAACAAAATATTGTCACAACCTTCAAAATACTTAAACCCCTTATATAGCAAGGATTATATCAGGGGTTTTGCTATTGAAGACACTAATACCCCTCCAAGTCAGATTTAACAAATTAGATGTCAAATAGCTGAGATTTCGCATTTTAATTGTCACTCCGCAGAAACCTCGAAATATAGTGGTTTTGCATAAATTAACAAATTATTTGTCATTTTATTAGTATAATACAACTATGTTTTGATAAAACAAAATATGCAAGATGCAGAATTTTCTAAAACCTCTACGACTTGGGTAAGCTCCGCAGATGTTAATAACGATCCTGCTGAAGCAAACGTTATTGTTTCTACACTTTCAGATGAAGCTTTGCTGAAAATGGAGGTGATTCAAAGCCTTTTAGAAAATAGCGATCGCGCTACCTGTGCTCAAAGGCTCAAGGAAGCCGCAGAAAGACTCGGCAAGTCAGTACGAACAGTACGACGACTGATAGATAAATGGGAAAAGGAGGGGTTAGTTGGGCTGGAGCAAACCAAACGTGCTGATAAAGGAAAGTACCGAGTCGATGAAAACTGGCAAGAATTTATCTTAAAGACCTATAAGGAAGGCAATAAAGGAAGTAAACGCATGACTCGCCAGCAAGTAGCCGTCAGGGTGAAAGCTAGAGCAGATAAGTTGGGTATTAAACCTCCTTCTCACATGACGGTGTACCGTATTCTCCAACCTGTGATTGAAAAACAGGAGAAGGTGAAAAGCATTCGCTCTCCAGGTTGGCAAGGTTCTCGTTTATCCGTTAAAACCCGTGACGGTAAAGATTTACTCGTGGAATACAGCAATCAAGTTTGGCAGTGTGACCATACCCCCGTAGACGTTCTCTTATACCAAATTAATATGAAGCTGCATAGAATAGAGCTTCCAAGATAAAGTTATAAGAAGAGACAGAAATTACCTGCTCAAATGTGAGTTGGTCGAAGATTTCTTGGATGCGCTCGCGTAAAGCTTGTAAAGAAGAGAA